>JADLAJ010000095.1 GCA_020848255.1 Chitinophagales bacterium | reverse complement strand
TAAAAGCAGAATAAGCGATGAAACAGTTGGTTTATATTTTTCTTCTATTGCCTTGTTTGGTTTTTTCACAATCTTCTTTCGGGAATAAAAAACAGGATATGCAGGTTGTCCTGACAGCTGCTTCCTTTGAAAAAGGTCTTTATTCCGATTTTGATCATTTTTTAAAAGGTAAACCTTTTATATCCGGTTGGAAATTTGACAGCCTACTCTATCAGATCAGGGATGCCACCTTTTGCAAATCCGATATCAGCTGGCGGAATGCCAGCTATGACGACAAAGATCCGTTTTACCCCTGTAACAAATCTGAAACTGATTTAAAAAGCATGCTTGGAACATCGGCAAATATAAATCTCGATTCCGTCTGGGGTTTTAACGACGGACATTTTATATACTGCAAAATCGCCGGTAATTTCTATCCGGTGGTTTCTATTGGAGGATATGCAATTATTAATCAGTACAAAAGTCTGAAATCATCAAAATTGGTGAATCCGGAAAAAGCAGAATTGTATAACAATTCACCTGCCTTGGATGCTCAGGATTATGCCAGAAAAGAATTCGCTAAAGACCTTGGATATTCAACAGGACACCAAAGCAAGACTAATCGGTTTTTGCTGTCTATGGAAACCGGAAGCATTGTAAAATTTGATGATGAAACGCTGGCAGCAATATTAAAGAAAGATGCTGAATTGTATCAGGAATATCTAAATATAAAACATAGTCCTGAAATCAACAATTTGTATCTGTACAAATACAATCAGAAATATCCGTTTGAGTATTGAGGTGAGCGTATAATAAAAATAGCATCCTTTTCAGGATGCTATTACTTTTTACCGCGGGTGGGTCCCGATGCTTCGGGACGAACCCATACTCAGAGCTATAAATAAAAAAGCATCCATAAGGATGCTTTTGTACCGCGGGTGGGAATCGAACCCACACTCTTGCGAACACGAGTTTGAGTCGTGCGCGTCTACCAATTCCGCCACCGCGGCATAATCGGGTTGCAAAGATAATTAAAAAAGCATATTCCCGAAAGAAGATGCTATATTATTTTAATGAAAAATTGCGCGGATAACATCCATACCATTTGCAAACAACAACAGCCCCAGAATAATGAACATCCCAATGCTTTGTGCATATTGCTGTACTTTATCCGGCACCGGTTTTCCTCTTACCATTTCATATAGCAAAAACACGACGTAACCGCCGTCCAGCATCGGTATCGGCAGGATATTCATAAAGGCTAAGATTACGGAAATCGTAGCGGTCAGTATCCAGAAATGCTCCCAGTCAAATGTATCCGGGAACATTTTACCCATAGAAATAAAACCGCCTAAACTGTCTTTCACTTTCACCTCTTTCGACGTAAACAGCATTTTCAAACTCTTGAAATAATTTCCCAGTGTGCTGAATGATTTTTCAATGCCTGCCGGAATGGCTGCCGCAAAATTATAATTTACTCTTTCCGTTTTTAAAATTTCCGCATACGATTGTGTGCCAAAACCGAACAAACCTTCCTTGGAAACTTCACCTTTCAGTTCTACCGGCTGTCCGTTTCTGTCTACTGTAACGGCTATCTGTTTGCCTTTGTTCGCCGTTATCTGATCTTTTACATTATCGTAAAAAGGTGTCGGCACGGCATTGATGGCCGTTATCTTATCTCCTATTTTCAAGCCCGCTTTGGAAGCTCCCGAAGCCTCCTGCATCTGCGCCACCACACTGGGTACACGCGGTAAAATGAAGGTCGCTTTTTTCTGTTTCATTATTTTAGACAGGAAACCTTCCTTAAAGTTGATGTCCTGCTGCTGTCCGTTTCTTTCTATCGTGATGTTTTTAGCTTCGTTCAGCACTAAATCTTTCTGGAACTCTTCAAAATTTCCTGCCGGCTGATGATCGATAGAAATGATTTTATCGCCGTTTTGCAAACCGATTTCATAGGCTAAAGAATCCACCACCATGATACCATTGGTCATGTTTTTCATTGGCAAAAATTCTTCACCATATTTCCACAGCAAGCCGGAAAAAATCACCATCGCTAAAACCATGTTCACGGTAACACCGCCAATCATGATAATCAGTCGCTGCCAGGCCGGTTTGCTTCTGAATTCCCAGGGTTGCGGTTCGCTGTTGTTCAGGGTTTCTGCATCCTGTGTTTCGTCTGCCATACCGGCAATCTGCACGTATCCGCCGAATGGAAACCAGCCCAGGCCATATTCCGTATCGCCGATTTTTTTCTTGAATAAGGTAAAATTGGCAACGTTTGGAAACGGGAACAGGAAATCGAAAAAGAGGTAAAACTTATGTACCCGGGTGCCGAATAATTTAGCCGGAATAAAATGGCCTAATTCGTGCAGCACAATTAGAATGGATAAACTTAAAATGAGTAAGATAACTTTGGTTGCGGTTCCGCCTATGGCAAATAATAGCATGTTTTTCTTTTTTGTTTAATAAAAGTCACTTAAAATTTAGCAAGATTTCTCGCTGCACTCGAAATGACAATTGGTGTATTAGTCTACAATTAAACCGCGAAGTTACAAAATTCGTTCCTATTCCTGAAGTTATTAGTAATTAGTTAATAACTGACTGTCCCGATAGCTATCGGGATGAACTTATTAAATGAACCGATTCCGGGTTTTATCAGACATCTTGCGAGATTTCTTTAAAATCATAATGAAATCGACCAATAATAGTTATTGAACACAGATAACACAGATTCTACGGATAAACACAGATTAAATCTAAAGAATCCGTTTAATCGGTGTCATCCGTGTTCTAAATATCACCATAAGAGATACTGATTTTTGGTGTGATTTTAAATTCTAAAGAGGTATATCTATTCCCATCCGAAATCCAAAAATCCCGTCCATCCCGATTCTGACAGAAAAATTTAGTGCGGATGAATGACGGTTTGTATCTCTTTGGCGAGTTGTTTGCGCACTTCCATCAATTCCATTTTTTTCATAATGGAGGCAATCATTTCTTCGAAATTACCGCTTTGATCAGCAGTTTTTATTTTTTCATCCAAGATTTTAATGGCTTCCATCATCTTAAAATACCGGAAACGCTGCATCACAGAAACCACATCGGTTTTATAGGTACGGTTGGCGTCTTTTACCACAATTTCGTGCCGGGCAAACCAGTTTGGACTCAGTTCATAAGGTGATGACATTAACTCTACCAGACAGTCTTTTACATCATTTTCTCTGATATTATTCAGGTTTTTTACTTCTTCTAGCGGCGTTTCATGCGTGTACGCATCCATGTAAAGTTTAATGATTTTACCAAAAACTTCAGTTTTGAACTCTACATCCACCAGCTCAAAAATAATATGCTCTGCTACCGATTCTTTTTCATTCATCTCCTGATCTCCGTGCTCCAGCAAAACGCGTATAATGTCTTTTTCCTGATGATATAATGGCGGGGTTTTGCTTACTTCCGGCTGCGAATGGTCGACGTCAGTTTTTACATACTCATTAATCGCCGTCGCATCTTCCTGATTAAATTCTTTGGATTTTTTGAATTGCTGCGTGCGGATTTTATTGGTTTCATTCACCAGTATATTCTCCGGCACCTCCACAATGTCCGCGCAGTGTTTAATGTATAACTGCCGTTTGATATTGTCGTCTACTTTGGCAATACTTTCAACGATATCTTTGATAACTTCCGCTTTTTTTACCGGATCATTTTTTACTTCTTCAATACCTTGTGTGGCCTTAAAGAGAATAAAATCCTGCTGCTTTTTTTGGATAAAATCCAGCGTGGCATCCGTACC
>JADLAJ010000094.1 GCA_020848255.1 Chitinophagales bacterium | reverse complement strand
AGATGGGCTTGATGAGCACACGTGATTTTGAAAATTATATCAGTTTTTTCAGAACCATCAGCAAAAAAGTAAATTCTCCGGACTTACTGATTTACCTGAAGGCTTCCCTAGGAACACTGGTGGGGCAAATTGAACGCAGAGGCCGTGCTTATGAAGATAATATCCGGTTGGATTATTTGAAACAGTTGAATCAATACTACGACAACTGGATTGAGAATTATAAAGAAGGTCCTTTGTTAGTGATCAATGTCGATGATTTAAATTATGCAGACAAACAAGGTGATTTCAGTAAAGTGGTAGAAAAGATTGATGCGGAATTATTCGGATTGTTTTAATGAAAAATAAACTATAAATAAAAAAAAGGTTGACATTTCTGTCAACCTTTTTTTATTTATTCTTGTGTTCATTTATTTACCGGTGACGTATGCATTTTCAAAACCCGTTGTTGCTTTTACCTGCGGTAACACTGCTTCTGCGGCCGCACGGTTAGCAAATCCAACTATCCAGACAACATTCACGCCATTATCATTTTTGTACGTTACAATTTTTCCGTACTTAGACAATGGTTCAATCTGCTCCCATTTTGGTGCGGAGAACGCGCCTAACTGAATAGCTGCTTTATATTTTGCCAGCATGGCATCACGTGATTGAACACCCAATGACTGTACATTGAAATTTTGTGTACTGGCAGGTGTTTGTGCCTGTACGTTTACATTTGCAACAGTTGTATTCTGTGGTGCTTTTGGAGTCTGCTGAACCACTTCTTTATTTATTTTTTCCTGCACCACTATCTGGTCATTTGAAGTACGTGTTTGATTTTTCATCATGCCTTTTCCTTCAAATTCTGTGCTTGCCGGAGCTGCAGTTGAATTATCTCCTATTGCGCCGTAATCATTCGTAGTTGGCGAGGTATTTCCTGTTGGTGCAGCGGTAGAATTATCGCCGATGGCAGATACTATTTCCTGATCTTTTTTCTTTTCCGTGTTATTTGAAATCGTTTCTGTAATTTTTTTATCACTCACATTGGTTTCTTCCAGATCAACTACTTTTAAGGTATTTAAATCCAGTTTTTTAATAATACCGCCGGATGAATATGTCAAGGTATGGTCATTCAGTAATCCGGGGTTTGATTCATTATTTGTGGTGTTTATTGCTTTGCCTAAATTTTTTGGTTTGCCCCAAACACCATTTGAATATTCTGCAGTGTATAAATCAAGTCCGCCAACAGAACCGGGAAAAGCAGCCACAAAAAATATTTTTTTGGTGTTGCTATTATCCATCAAAGACGGCTGACCAACTTTAAAAGTACCTAGCAAATTCTTATTCAATGTATATGCCACCCAGTGCTTATCTTTCCATGTAGCATGCAGCACTTCAAACATCAGGGTCTCTTCTACCGATTTAATTTGTTCCGGAACTTTGTATGCCGGCACCTCATCGGTGTATAATTCAAACGTAATTTCCTGCAAATAAGAATAATCATTGTGCAATAAAAAAGCTGCAAATGTTCCCTTAAAAAGGGAAAATAAAATAGTAATTGTAATGAGTGTTTTTTTCATATGTGTAATGCTTTCAAAATCATTGAAACAAAAGTGATATTTTATACCTCTATTAATACGCAAAGTTTTCCACATTATTGTATTAAGATAGCATTCACAACTTTAATGCCAATTAATATTTTCTGATATAAATTGTATCTTGGTAGTCGCTTTGCTTTAAGCAAAAAGTTTAGTTAATTTGGGATTGATAAAACGCAATTAATTATCAGAAAGAATATATTCAGGTTGATTTTTGTGATGACGGTACTATGCATTTCTCCGTCGGCGTATGCTATTGGCGATTTGAGAATAGCAGGTGCACGACAAGTGGGTATGGGTATGAGTTCTGTCAGTATGGTTAATATATATTCTGCTTATAATAATCAAGCTGCAGGTGCATATCTGGAACGCCCTTCCTTTGGCATATATTATGCCCCAGTTTTTATAGGACAAGGCGTAAGTAATATTTCCGGTATTTTTGCCATGCCTGTAAAAAAAGGAGGCACAATTGGTGTATCTGTAAATTATTTTGGATACAGCCTTTTTAATGATAAAAAAGTGGGTTTGTCCTATGCCATTAAACTGGCAAAATGGATGTCGCTTGGTGTTCAGTTAGATTATCTGAATACAAAAATAAGCGGCTATGGTTCTAAAAATTATGTCACTTTTGAAATGGGCTTATTTTCAAGACCCATAGATGAATTATCTATCGCATTTCATGTATATAACCCCTTAAAGATTTATGTAGACCGAGCTACCGGCGAAAAAGTACCGACTCTTTTCCGTTTGGGCATTACTTATGAAGCTGTCAAAAAGTTTTTTATTTCCGCGCAGATAGATAAAGATTTAAAAAATAAAGTAATATTTCGTGCCGGTGTTGAATACACGTTAAAAGATATTGTAAGTTTCCGCGCCGGACTTGCCACAGACCCCGTAACCGGAACGTTTGGGCTGGGTGTACTACTCAAACAAGGTCTTGGTTTTGATGCAGCCTTTTCCTACCAAGGAAATCTGGGTTTTCAGCCTCACTTCGGAATTGTTTATACCATCAAAAAAAAGAAACCTGTTCCAAAAGTAAGTGAAACGCCAGTCAATTCAACTCCTGAAAAACCTGTCCTTGTTCCGGTTAAGCCAAATTAAATTGTTTCTTTAAAAACGCAGCAATTAGCTTATTCGCTGCTTTAGCGTGTTTGAAAAACGGATAGTACGCATGCCACACATGAATTCCATCCGGATCATTATAATGTTCCACTTTTACATCCGACTTCATTGCTGATTCAACAAACTGCATACATTCTCCCTGCAATGCGTCCCTTCCGCCTGTGTGTATCAGTATCGGCGGCAAACCGCGCAATTGTCCGTAAAGCGGGGATACATAGGGATGCCTGATATCTTCTTTGCCTGCTGTATACATTTGTACTGCACTGTCCAGGTCTTCTTTCTTCAACATCACATCTTT
>JADLAJ010000093.1 GCA_020848255.1 Chitinophagales bacterium | reverse complement strand
TTTTGAAATCGTAACCTTCCGCTTTGGCATAGAGTAAAAATGGTTTGAATGTTTTATTTTTTCCCGTTGGTACAAATGCCTGAGGCACAAATGCTTTCGGTTCCGGTTGTACGCACACAATATTGGAGTGACTTTTCAAAGTCTCCCTCGGAGCGGCATCATTATTGTTTTCGAATAAAGCAGTTACACGAAAACATACTTCATTTAAAGAATCAGCTGAATAATCAAATAAAGCGGTCTCTAAATAATTGGTTTGATTTCTGTTGTAGGTACCGACCAAAACAGTATCGTTTCCGTTGATTTTTTCCAGCAGGAAATTATCGAAGCTGATATTATCAATGTCAAATCCGCTCCAAATAACATCCGCTTTATTATTACTTTTTACTTTTATCCCAACGCGAAGAGTGGCTGCAGTGTCTGAAAAGTGAAATTCATCGCAGGCATCTTGTAATCGGATAGCATACCAATAAACATTATTCAGATTTAAGCCACCATCAGAAAAGAGATAGGTGTAATTGTTTTCAAATGCAATTGGTGTTGTAGTTAATCCTCTATACAAGATGCCATCTTCGCTGCGCAGTAATGCTACTTTTTTAGGTGTTGTTGCATTCGTATCTTTTCTGTAGTCTATTATAATATTTCCATTTTCAATGCTGATGTTTCTAATGTAATCGTTAGCCGGCTTGCGTATCACATTAATACTATCAATACAGATTTCGTTAGAAAAAGAAGAGTCGCCGTTGGGTAAATTTGCTTTTATTCGTATACAAAAAACAGCCTTTGTTGGAAAATCAGTTAATAAAGAAGTTGTTCTTGATGTGTCTACTGTATTTTTAGTGATAAATCCGTTGTTTTGTACGTTTGTTTGCACTTCATAAGATAGAGGATTGGTGTTGCCGAATTTATAAGTATTCCATGACAGAGAAATGACACCTAAACATTTATCTACACTGGCAACACTGGCAATCATAGCTTTACTTTCTATCGTATCAGGTGTAATGCTCCCAAAAAAGGCACTGCCTGTTTCACAATATTCTAATGGTCTTATTTTATAGGAAATAGTCCGGCTTGGGTTGTTTACCAAGTCTGTATAACTGGTGTTTAAGCGACCGAAAACAGTATCCGCAGGTGTTGTTAAGTTTGAGCTTGTATAAACCAGATATGCTACGACTTCGCTACTTCTTGCAGGAATCCAACTCACTACAGGATGATTGTTGACAATCGTTATTTTATCTAACGGAACAACCGGTTGAGGTTTTTCGTTGTTTAAGGTATCAGAAGTTTTATTTGTTAAAGGAGTTGGATTTGTACAACTTCCTCTGTTTATCATATAAAAGTAAGTAGTAGTTGCTGGGGTACCGATGTATAAAACAACCGTGGGTGGATTTATTTGAACAGATGTTTGTGCCGGATTGCTTACCGTACTTACTAAGCTGTAAGGTCCATTTATATTTCCGGTACTTGCATATATTTCATAACCGGTAAAACACGGATTCGGTGTGACAGGCAAACTCCAGTTCAACTCGGTCCCGGATGGTGCTGATGATATGTTGCGAACACAGCTAAGTTTCGGTGCTTCGTATTCTGTTTGCGAAAAAGAAATGATAGATGAACAATGAACGATGAACAATGTAAGCAAAAGCTTCATTGTAAATCGTAAATCATAAATCGTAAATCGTAAATCCATTTTCAAATTTATAAATCTTTACATTTTCAAATCAACTATCCTGCCACCACTTCATACATAGTATCTTTCTGTAGATATTTTTGTGCCAGACCTTGCAAAGATAGTGCATCTGTTTGCTTTATAGTTTCAACAAAGTCTTCAAATTTGTTAATTGTGAGGTTTTCTACAAAATAACTTTTAAAGACTTCTATCTGATTAAAAGGACCGTCCGTTCTGCCTAAAAACTTACCAAGTAAATAATTCCGGGCAAGTGTAATTTCTTTTAATGGAATCAGTTCATTTTGTAAACGCTCCATTTCCAGATATATTTCACGCAAACAAACATCCAGGTTCTCTAAATTAGTATCGGTTTGAATAGAAAATACGCCACTGTGTTTTAAGGTAGATAAACCGGAATGAATGCCATAGGTCAGACCTTTTTCTTCCCGGATATTGCTCATTAAGCGCGAGCCGAAATAACCGCCAAAAATGGTATTTAATAACACAAACGAAGCATAGTCTTCATGGTGCTTATTGAAAAATTCTTTTCCGATAATAATCGATGCCTGTACTGATTTTTCTTTTGTAATGCGAATGTTTTTTCGATCACTTTTTACCACTTGAAAACCATTATTTTCTGTGTTTTTTATACCTTGCTCCTGAGTCCATTCGCCTAAATATTTATCAATCAGTTGCAGCTCAGTATCCCCGTATTTGCCGGCAATAAAAACAGTACAATTATTTGGTTGTAAATCCTGTTTGTAAAACTGTTGTAATAAAGCTTGTGTAATATTTCTGATTGTCTCTTCATTGGTTTCATATCCATAAGGATGCGTCTCGCCGAATACTGTTTTTTTAAAAGCCACATCTGCCAGATAATCATTTTTTTCCTGACTTACTTTTAGTTTTGCGATAGCGTTTTTTTGCAGCAATTCCAGTTCGTGTTCAGGGAAGGTAATTTCGGTCAGACAGGTTTTTAATAATTGCAATGAAGGCTCCAGAAAACGATTCATACAATATAAAGAAACATTGAACGTATTATATCCGGCCGTGGCTTTTATAGTGCTTCCGTAACTGTCAATTTGTTCGTTTAACTGAAACGAGGATAAGGCAGCAGTACCGCTTTTAAATAACTTTGAAGTGCTTTCTGCTACTAATCTTGCTGGCTCTGTCCATCTTCCGGAATTAAAAATTAAATCAAGGCGGATGATGTCATTTTGGGTGCCGTTAAATCCAAAAAGCGGTATGTTGTTTTTTAAACGAATTTCTTCCGGATTCGGGAAAGTAATCTTGTCTATATCGTGTATTTGCGGTATAATCATTTTTAAAATAATTATTGAGTTGTTGAATTAATGAATTAAAGAATTCCGGCTATATTTATTTAGATTCTTTTTTCAGGTAAAATAAAGTGTTGCTTCTTTCTTTTGTAAATGTTTTTTGAGCAAATTGCTGAATGTGTTCTGCACTTACTGCGTCATATTGTTCTTCTTCTTCATTAATTAAATTGGCATTGCCCAGTAATTCATAATAAGCAAGACTTATAGCACGATTTAATAAACTTGCTTCCGAAAAATTCATGTAGGTCAGCATTTTATTTTTGCATTTCTGCAGTTCGCTTTCATTAACTTTTTCCTCCTGCATTTTTTTTAGTTCTGCCCAGATTAAATCCGTTGCTTTTTGCAGTTCAATACCATCCGTTATTTTTCCTTCCACTACAAACATGCCGATGTCGTCGCTGGAAGTAATATAGGCATCAATTTCCACAAAAGCCTTTTCTTCTTTCACCAGTTTTTGATGTAAGCGCGAGGAGGTTCCGTTCGACAAAATATCTGACGTAACATCTGATGCATAATAGTCAGGATGCAAACGGTCACATATTTTGAAAGCGACATAAACGGCATTCAGCGGAACATCTTCATACACCGTTTTTTCTTTAGCCATTGTCTGTTCAGGTTCCTCAAAGATTCTTTTCTCAACGGCACTCCCTGTCAGTTCTCCAAAATATGTTTTTGCAAGCGTGCTTGCCTGTTCTTTCTCAATATTTCCTGCCAAAACTAAAATGGCATTGCTCGGTTGATAATACTTGGAATAGAATGCTTTTACATCTTCCAGCGTAGCATCTTCCACATGTTTTAATTCTTTTCCAATGGTGGGCCATCTGTAAGGATGCTTTTCATAGACCATTTCACGCAAAATATGCCATACATTGCCATAAGGCTGGTTGATGTAGTTTTCCTTGAATTCCTCACAAACCACTTTGCGTTGCACATCCAGGCTTTTCTTGTTAATGTTGAGGTTAACCATGCGGTCAGCTTCCAGACACATTGGGATTTCAACATTTACCGCAGGCACCATATCGTAATAATTGGTATAGTCGTTATTGGTAAATGCATTGTTCTCCCCGCCTGCTTCCTGCAATGGTTTGTCAAAATCAGCAAAGTGTTTGCTCCCGCTGAACATCAGATGCTCAAACAAGTGTGCAAATCCGGTTCTGTGTTCATCCTCATGTTTGGCACCCACTTTATACAAGGTGTTTACAATTACAAAAGGCGTGGTTTTGTCGTGATGGTGAATTAAAGTCAGTCCGTTATCTAATACTTCTCTGGAATAATCTATCATGCTGCGAAAATACGATGTCAATTAAGAATTAACGATTAAAAAATTGAAAATAATCAGAATTGCACTATCTGTCTCTTTGTGAGAACAACATATTACCTCTATCTTTGTTTTACAATATAAAGAATGAACTTATCTGACTTGTATAAAAAAGCCCTCCATTTTGAATTTCTTTCGATAGAAGAAGGTGTTTTTTTGTTTGAAAACGCTCCAACGCCTGAGTTAATGGCTATCGGTCATCAGTTGCGCATGATTCAAAAGCCGGATAATATTGTTACCTGGCAAATAGACCGGAATGTAAATACAACTAATGTTTGTGTAGCCAACTGCAAATTTTGTAATTTTTACAGAAAGCCAGGGCATGAAGAATCATATATTACAGATATTGAAACCTATAAGAAGAAGATAGAAGAAACCATCCGGTACGGCGGAGACCAACTCCTGCTGCAAGGCGGGCATCATCCGGATTTAGGACTGAAATTTTATGCAGATACCTTTTCCGCGCTTAAAAAGCTTTATCCGGAAGTGAAATTGCATGCACTCGGACCACCGGAGATTGCTCATATCTGCAAATTGGAAGGACTTTCACACACAGAAGTATTGGCAGCCTTAAAGGCAGCTGGACTGGATTCCCTACCGGGTGCAGGTGCCGAGATTCTGAACGACAGAGTTCGCCGTTTGCTGGCAAAAGGGAAATGCAGCGGCAAAGAGTGGCTGGATGTGATGCGGGCGGCACATCAGCTGCATATAACCACTTCTGCTACCATGATGTTCGGACATATCGAAACGATCTATGAACGCATGGAACATCTGGTGTGGATTCGACAGGTACAAAGCGAAAAACCGGCCGATGCCAAAGGGTTTTTAGCTTTTATTCCATGGCCTTATCAGGACGAAGGCACACTATTGAAAAAGATGCGCAACATCCGCAATCAGGTCACCGGCGATGAATATATACGCATGCTGGCGATTTGCAGAATCATGTTGCCGAACATTAAGAATATTCAGGCATCCTGGTTGACGGTGGGTAAAAACGTAGCACAGTTGTGTTTGCGTGCGGGTGCCAATGATTTCGGCTCTATTATGATTGAAGAGAACGTTGTTTCTGCCGCCGGTGCTCCCCATCGGTTTACCTCCAAAAGCATTCAGAATGCCATAAAAGAGGCTGGTTTTGAACCCAGATTACGCAGTCAGCAATACGAGTTCAGAGAGCTTCCGGAAAGCATAGAAGAACAGGTAATTAATTATTAAAAATACATTTTTTAGTTATTATATAAGGCAAAAAATACCCTAAATATTAGACAAGAAATAAGGGTGTTTACATCTGAAACACTATATTTTTGCAACTGTAAACAAGTATTTTTCGTCTTTATAAAAATAATGCGTTAAAAATTCTTGAAAAATTCTTGTTTCTAAAAAAAAATGTATTAATATTGCAGATTAACATACATTAACTTCTTTAAGAATTATTAACAAAACCAGTTAGTCTTTATGAAAAAAACGTTATTATTATGGTTATTTGGGTTGTTGCTTACAGCACAAGTATACGCACAAAACCGCACACTAAGTGGAACGGTAAAAGATGAGAAAGGCGAAGCTCTGATAGGAGTAAACGTTGCGGGAAAAGGTACCACTATGGGTACGGTTACAGACATTGATGGTAAGTATACATTAGAACTGCCGAAAGATGTTACTACTTTGGTGTTCTCGTATATAGGTTACACTAACTTAGAAAAAGCAATTCTATCACCAACTATAAATGTTGTATTAACAGCGGATGCTGCTTTAATAGAAGAAGTAGTTGTAACCGGTATGGCTATCAAAAGAGAAGCAAGAAGTACTTCTTTTGCCGTTAATACAATCAGCAGTGAAGATTTAAATCAATCAAGCGGTAACGTATTTAGTGCAATTCAGGCAAAGACACCGGGTGTAAGAATAAACACAATTGGTGGTGCATATGGTGCATCTAACCGAATAGTATTGGATGGTGAAGCTTCATTTTTATTAGGAAACAACGCATTAATAGTAGTGGATGGTGTTCCTGTTATTAACAATGCTAATTCAGATCAGCAGCAGGATGCACAACAATTTATCGACTTTGGTAACAGAGGTAATGATATAGATCCTGATAATATCGAGTCTGTAACTGTGTTAAAAGGACCAGCTGCAACAGCTTTATACGGTTCTCGCGGAACATCAGGTGTTATCTTAATTACAACTAAAAGTGGTAAGTCTTTTTCAAAAGAAGATAAAAAATTCAGCGTTACAGTAAATACAAGTGTAGCTTTTTCAAAAGCATATCTTCAGATAAAAAGACAAGATAAATATGGTCAAGGTTTTGATAATAATCCGGATCCAATTGAAAATTTCTCTTGGGGTCCTGCTGTTGATGGCGTAATCAGACCATGGACACCTGTCGTGGTAAACGCTGATGGTATATCCACTCAGTTGATTAGACCATACTCTGCAGTGAAAAACCAAATTGAAAATGCTTTAAATTTAGGCATTACATACAAAAATGGTATTGCTATTGAAGGCGGTACAGATAAATACAGTTATTACTTAGCTTACAATAATGTTAAAAATACAGGTATTTTTGATAACCAGTTCTACAAAAGACATTCTGTTGTTGGTAATGTTACTGCTAATTTGTCTTCTAAATTAACTTCAAAAATTAATATTCAATATTCTAGAGTTGACCAAAGAGCTGTTACAGGAGCAGGTACTGCTAACTTTAACGGACCTTATCAGGCGATTTTACAACAACCAATTAATATCCCAATAAGTGAATTAAGAGATTACAACAGTATCTATCATAATTTTAACGGATACTATGGTGGATACACACCAAATCCTTATTTTGCAATGAATAACTTTAATAATGATGCTCATACAAATAATATCCTTGCATCAACAGAATTAGTATATAAACCAGTAGACTACATTACACTTACAGCACGTGTTGGTGACAATCTTGCTCTAACAAATATTCAACTTCAACAGCCTGTTTTTAGATACAGACCAGAAGTAAGTGGTGCAGCAGGTGTAGGTGACTATTTAGAAGAATTAGAGAAAAGAAATGAATTAAACGTTGATGTTTTTGGTAATTTCAACAAAGAAATTGTAAAGAAATTTACATTAGGTGCAATGGTAGGATTTAACTACAATAGAAAATCATTAACAGACCTTTATGGTCAAACACAAAATGGTTTAGTTATTCCAGGATACTATAACCTTAATAACTCAAAAGATAAACCAATTGTACAATCTCAATATTCAAATGAAGGTTTAGTTGGTTTGTTTGGACAGCTAACTTTTGGCTATAATAATTTATTATTTGGTGAATTCACCGCTCGTAACGACTGGTCTTCTACGTTGCCTTCAGGTAAAAGAGGATTTGCTTATTATTCAGGTGGTTTATCTTTTGTGCCTACAGAATTTATTAAAGGAGATGCAAAAGAATGGATTAATTACATCAAATTGAGAGTAAACGCCGGTACACAAGGTAAAGGTGCAGATCCATACAGATTAAATTCAATCTATGCTGCATCTCAGTTCTTGACAGACTATTTTGGTAATAACTTACCGAATAGTTTCCCTGTAATTGGATTGAATGGTTCTACAGTAAGTGGTTATACCGTTGGAAATCAAATCGGAAACCCTGATTTAAAACCAGAAATAACAGTAGCTTATGATGCGGGTATTGATTTGACATTTTTAAAAGAATATGTTCATACAGAATATACCTTCTATCACAAAACCCACAAAGACTTGATTGTTCAGGCTAGTTTACCTGCATCCTCAGGATACACCACTCAGATTTTGAATATTGGAAAAATCAGAAACGTTGGTCACAATTTATTAGCAAACGTATATGCGATCAAAAATATCAAAAATGTTAACTTGAGTTTCAGAGTACAGTATGCTAAAAATAAAGGTACTGTGTTAAAAACAAATACCAGTGGTGATGAAATCACGATTGGTGGTTTAACTACAGTTTCTGTTATTGCAAAAGAAGGGTATCCTTTCGGAACATTTAAAGCAAATGATTTCCAAAGAGATCCTAACGGAAATATTATCGTTGGAGCAAGCGGAGCACCAGTAGCTTCTTCTACACAAAACATTTTTGGTTCTTTCCAAGCTGATTATACTGTTGGATTTGGGTCTTCTTTTTCTTGGAAAGGTTTATCTTTCGATATTCAGTTTGACCTAAGAAAAGGTGGATTGTTCTACTCCGGTACAAAAAATGCAACTGACTTTAACGGAACATCGTTGTCTTCTTTAGTGAACAACAGAGATCCTTACATTATACCAAACAGTGTTATTGACAATGGTGATGGTACATTTACTCCAAATACTACACCAATCAGAAATCTTTATAATTACGTTGGTAACGTACCTGAATCACAAGACTTAATCGACGCAAGTTATATTAAATTAAGAGAAGCAAGTGTTTCTTACAGCTTTGATAAAAAGTTCTTTAAAAATGCGCCGGTTTCTGGTATTACATTATCAGTAATAGGAAGCAACCTTAAATTTTGGTTGCCTAAAGAAAATGTTTACGCAGATCCTGAAACAAACTCTTTCGGTCAGGCAGGTAACGTTCAAGGTATTGAATTTAGCTCTACACCAACCACAAGAACAGTTAGTGTTGATTTAAAAATTAAATTTTAACAATAAATTTATATAAATATGAAATTTTATAATTTTAAAAGATTAGCTTTAATATTTACGATTGTAATTAGTGCAATGTCTTGCCAGAAATCGTTAGATATTAATACAGATCCTAATAATGCTAACACTGCAACACCCCAGTTAGTTATGCCAACAGCGCAGTTTCAAATGGGAACAGTAGTAGGAGGCACATGGGGATTCATAGGTTCTATGTGGGCACAATATTGGACAGGTGGATATGGCGTAGGTACTTCTCAGTTGGAATATTATAATATGCTTTCTTCAGATGTAAATAATGTATGGACCAGAGCATATGGACGTTCATTAAATGACTATCAGTTTATGATAAAATCAGGACAGCCCTTTTATTCAGGTGTTGCTAAAATCTCACAAGCCTATATGTTCCAGATGTTATGTGATTTACACGGATCAATTCCAATGTCAGAAGCATTAAAAGGAGCTATCGAAGATGGAGGTATTGTAACTCCAAAATATGATACAGAAACACAAGTATACGACGCTTTACTTCCAATGATTCAGGCTGGTATTGATGACATCACAGCAAGTGGTGCTACAGTTACACGTTCTGAAGATATTATTTATGCAGGTAATGTTTCAAAATGGATAAAATTTGCCAATACATTAAAATTAAAAGTTTTAGTTCGTAGCGGAAAATATGCAGAAGCTAAAGCATTAATGGAAACACCAGGCATTTCATTCATTTCTGATGCTACTGATGAATGTAAACTAAGATTCTTTGAAACCGGACAAAACACTAATCCTATTTATGCTCAATTCGAAGCCAGAGTTGGTGTTGGTATGTATTATGTTGGTACAAATTCAAGTGTTGAAAAATTAAGATCTTTAGGAGATCCTAGACTTGATGAAATCTACATTCCAGGTACTTCAGGCCATGAAGGCGTTTTTAGCGGTGATATCAATGACAACACAACATTATATCCATCAGGTGGTTCTAATACAAGATTTAGCAGACCAAATACAGCAAAAGTTTTCAACGCTACCGTTCCGGTATTCTTTATCAGTTCTTGGGAAAGTAATTTCCTTCAAGCTGAGGTATTATCCAGAACAGGTGGTGACGGATCTGCATTTTTTGAAGATGCTGTTGCTGCTTCTTGCGACTATTACGGAGTATCAGTAGGCACGTATGCTTCTGATTTCGGATTCTCTTCAAAAACTGCTGATGAACAATTAGATTTAATTGCTGTTCAGAAATGGATATCAATGAATAGTTTACAAATGGCTGAAGGATGGTTAGAAACACTTAGGTTTGACAGAACTGGTCATAACATATTTAAGAATGGTATTTTTACCAGTCCAATTAATAACACTTTAGGTACGAATGGTTTCCCTTCTTCATTTATCTATCCAACACAAGAAAACAGTAACAATTCAGCAAACGTTCCTAGTGGAAGATCAGTAAATAGCAGAAGATTTTGGGATGCAAATTAATAACATTATAAATTATATATATGAAAACAATAAAATATTCTACCTTTCTTTTAACTGTTCTAATTGCCGTTAGTTCTCTTTTTACTGCATGTAAGAAAGATGATAATGTTCTTTCTAAGGCAACATTCCTTCCCGATGTTCAAATAGTGGGAGATGCTATAACAGTTATTTTAAAAGATTCTGCTTACACAGAAAAGGGTGCTGTTGCTACAGAAAATAATGCTCCAATAGAATATACAATTTCAGGCTCTGTTGATAATACAACACCGGGAATATATATCCTGAATTATCTTGGTATAAACGCTGATGGTTTTAGTGCTTCAGATTCAAGAACAGTAATTGTGTTACCAGAGGCATTTATACCTGGTTCAGCAGATATTTCAGGTAATTATAAATTAGCTGCAAATTCTAGACCTTCTACAGTTACAAAGGTTGTAGACGGAGTTTATACAATGTCTGATGGCTGGGGTACAGCAACAAGCGGCGGAAATCCATCTCCTATCTTTTGTTATTTATTTTGTACAGATGGCGAAAATATTATTATGCCTAATTATCCTACAGTATTTGGCGGTATGGAAGGAACTGGTACATATGATGGTACAAAAATGGTTATTACCACTACATTGGTTGATCAGGGACCTCTTACGCGTGTAAGAACATGGAATAAACAATAATTGTAAAAGGATAAAGGTTTTATACTAATTAATTAAATAAAATGTCAAATATGAAAAAATATAGTTTCTTTTTTATACTTTTTACATCAATAGCATTCTTTTCTTGTAATAAAGAAGGATACAAAGCTCCAGCTTCTAATACCGTAGCCATGGCAGGTAGATGGTGGTATGAACTTATCTTAGATGCTAACAGTGATGGTGTCTTTAATGAAGATGATGGTGATGAAGTCCTTGTCACATACGCTGATTATGGTGCGCCAGACTTAATTACTACCAATACAAATGCAAATGATAAGGATTCTGTTTTAATTACAGATCAGTTTTCTCCAGCTTCTGGACAATGGCCATTTAAAGTTCATGTGCCGGTTGATGTTGCTAGTTTAACATTTACACCAGCATCTGGATTGTTAAACAAGGCATTATCTGATGGTGAAACAGTAAGGGTAATTGAAGGAAAAATATTGAAAAATGCTGCAACTACTTTATCTGGCGGCAGATCAGACAGTATCTTTCTACGTTTAGAGTTTTCTGACGATGAAGGAACTCAATACATGTTCTCTGGTTTAAGAGATACAGGTTTTCCTGAGGATCAATATGAATAACAAAATTATACTTGATATAAAAAACCATCTGAATCTCAGATGGTTTTTTTATTTCTACTTAACACACATTTAATTTGACTTCAACCCTAAAATTACCCTACAAATTCGTACATTTGCAGCGCAATTTTAATAGCAAAGTGGTAAAAAAATCTATTATATTAATTTTCATGCTGGCATTGCTGATGCCTTCAGCATTACTGGCAAATCCAGAAGTACCTGTAAACGCTGAAAAAAGTGAAACTAAAGACGTCTCTTCAGAAGTTGTGGAGCATATTATGAACCACGTAGCTGATGCAAACGAGAATCATATTGCAACCATTCATGAAGCTGGTGTAGAAAAACATATCAGTTTACCTTTGCCATGTATTCTTTATAATAAAAGCACAGGCAAGTTATCTGTTTTCATGTCTTCAAAATTGCATGATTCTCATGAAGGATATGATGGCTATAAAATGGATAATCATACTAATCGAGTAGTAGATGCAGAAACCGGAAAACGCGACACATTCTACGATTTTTCCATTACTAAAAACGTATTCAATATGTTGTTAGGGTTCTTTATTTTAACCATCATATTCTTTACCATAAAAGCAGCTTACGTAAAACGTGCAGGTCAGGCACCAACAGGTATTCAGTCATTCTTTGAACCAATTATTCAGTTCTTGATAGATGAAGTGGCAATACCCAATTTAGGTGCTAAGTATGAAAAGTTCCTTCCATACTTAATCTGTGTATTCTTTTTTATATTAATAAATAACTTGCTGGGCTTAGTTCCATTTATCGGCGGAATAAACTCTTCAGGTAATATTTCATTTACATTAGTTTTGGCAATGTGTTCATTATTATTGATAAATTTAAATGGAAACAAACACTACTGGCAGCATATATTTGCTATGCCAGGCGTTCCGAAATGGGTATTGGTTATATTAACTCCTATCGAATTATTAGGTGTTGTCCTCAAACCTGCAGTTTTAATGTTGCGTTTATTTGGTAATATTACTGGAGGTCATATCGCAGTGTTGGCGATTGTAAGTTTGATTTTTATTATGGGAAAAATGGGCACAACCATTGGTGGCGCTACAGCTGGCGGCGCAATTGCAATACCAATATTGTTATTTGTAAATGCAATGGAGTTATTTGTTGCATTTTTACAAGCCTATGTATTTACGCTTTTAACGGCAATCTTTATTGGTGCAGCTATTGAGGATCATCATCATGCAGAAGAAAATCATTAATTATTATATAAACAACTTAAAAAATTAAATTATGACAGGTTTAGCAGCAATCGGAGCAGGCTTAGCAGCAATAGCAGCAGGATTAGGAATCGGTTTAGTAGGTAGCAACGCAGTACAAGGTATTGCACGTCAACCGGAAGCAACAAACGAAATTAGAGGTGCTATGATTTTAGCAGCAGCTTTAATTGAAGGTGCAGCGATTATCGGTATGATCTTATCCTTCTTGATGAACAAGTAATATTTATTAACCACTCACAATGGTGAGCATTAAAATCTAAGCGTATGCTATTAGGATTTGATCCAATGTCGTTATTGACACCGGATTTAGGTTTAGTCTTTTGGACGACAATTGTCTTTTTAGTCTTTTGGTTATTGGTGGGAAAATTTGCCATTAAACCAATTACTAAAGCTATAAAAGACAGAGAACACAGTATTGCAGATGCTCTATCCTCTGCGGAAAAAGCAAAACAAGAAGTACAGGAATTGCAGCAAAGCAATGTGTCTCTGTTAAAAGAAGCAAGAGAAGAAAGTGCAAAAATTTTAAAAGAAGCAAAAGAGGTAAAAGATTCTGTAATTGCGGAGGCACACAACAGAGCTAAAGAAGAGGCTGCAAAAATTGTGGCGTCAGCTAAAGTAGAAATTGATGCGCAGAAGAAAGCAGCACTTGCAGAAGTGAAAAACGAAGTAAGTAAGCTTTCGCTTGAAATTGCTCAAAAAGTGTTAGGACGCGAATTGGATGCTTCAAAAGACCAACAAACCTATATTAACTCATTGGTAGATAAATTGAACTAATGTCAGCAGAAAAAGTAGGAAAACGATATGCAAAAGCATTATTTGACGAGGCGGTTTCGACGGGCTCGTTAGATGCTATTTATGCAGATTTAGAACTAATTAATGCTACTTTAATATCCAGCAAAGAGCTGAAAGCTGTCTTTAAAAGTCCGGTAATTCCGAGCCATAAAAAAGCGGTAATTACTACTCAGATTTTTAACGGCAAAGTAAACCAGCTTACCGAAAATTTTCTTCAATTACTGGTTCAGCATAACCGAGAAGGATATGTTCAGGATGTCATTGCTGCGTTTGTGAAACAATACAACGAAAGCAAAGGGATTTCTGAAGTGACGGTAACGACAGCTTCAGAACTGGATGCAGCCAATGAGCAAAAAATCATCAGTTTCATCAAAGAAAAATCAGGGTATCCGAACGTAAAAATTAACAAAAAAACAGACGCAGATATAATCGGCGGCTTTATTGTAGATTTTGGCGGAAAACTGTATGATAACTCTGTCAGATATAAACTGAGTAAAATAAAAAAAGAAATTTCTTTAAACTAAGATAAATTATAATAAAATGGTAGAAGTAAGACCGGATGAAATATCAGCGATACTGCGTCAGCAATTAGGAAACGTTTCTACAGAAGCACAACTGGAAGAAGTAGGAACCGTACTGCAAGTAGGTGATGGTATTGCTCGTATTTATGGATTATCACAGGTGAAAGCGGGTGAATTAGTGGAATTCTCTAACGGAATGAAAGCTATCGCGTTAAACCTGGAAGAAGACAATGTGGGTGTCGTGTTAATGGGTTCTTCTGACGAAATCAAAGAAGGTGACAGCGTAAAGCGTACCGGTTTAATCGCATCCTTAAACGTAGGTGAAGGCATGTTAGGTCGTGTAGTTAACACTCTCGGACAGCCTATCGACGGAAAAGGTCCAATCGGTGGCGAATTATTCGAAATGCCATTGGAAAGAAAAGCTCCGGGTGTAATTTACCGTCAGCCGGTTACTGAACCATTGCAAACAGGTATCAAATCTATCGACGCGATGATTCCGGTAGGACGTGGACAACGTGAGTTAATCATCGGTGACCGTCAGACTGGTAAAACTGCGATCGCAATTGATACTATTATTAATCAGAAAGAATTTTACGAAAAAGGAGAGCCTGTATTTTGTATCTATGTAGCTTGTGGTCAAAAAGCTTCTACAGTGGCAAATATTGCACAAACACTGGAAGAAAACGGTGCAATGGCGTATACGGTTATCGTTGCGGCTAACGCATCTGACCCGGCTCCAATTCAATTCTACGCTCCGTTCGCAGGTGCTGCAATCGGTGAGTTCTTCAGAGATACCGGTCGTCCTGCATTAATCGTGTATGATGATTTGTCAAAACAAGCGGTTGCTTATCGTGAGGTTTCTTTATTATTGAAAAGACCTCCTGGACGTGAGGCATATCCTGGTGACGTATTCTACTTACACTCCCGTTTATTAGAGCGTGCAGCAAAAGTTATCAATAACGACGCTATTGCACAAACGATGAACGATTTACCGACTTCTTTAAAAGGAAGAGTAAAAGGCGGTGGTTCTTTAACGGCTTTGCCAATTATCGAAACACAAGCGGGTGACGTTTCAGCATATATTCCAACCAACGTAATCTCTATTACAGATGGTCAGATATTCTTAGAGGCTAACTTATTCAACGCTGGTGTGCGTCCGGCTATCAACGTAGGTATCTCGGTATCTCGTGTGGGTGGTAATGCGCAAATCAAATCGATGAAAAAAGTAGCAGGTACCTTGAAATTAGATCAGGCTCAATATCGTGAGTTGGAAGCATTCGCAAAATTCGGTTCGGATCTGGATGCTGCTACAAAAGCAGTTATTGATAAAGGTAAACGTAACGTGGAAATCTTAAAACAACCACAATATTCACCGTTATCGGTAGAAAAACAAGTTGCTATTATTTACTTAGGTTCTAAAGGTTTATTAAGAAACGTAGCAGTAGAGAAAGTGCGTACTTTTGAAAGTGATTTCTTAAGTGCACTGGAAGCAAAGCATCCGGAAGTACTGGCAGAATTTAAAAAAGGCGGATTGAGCGATGACGCTACCGGAAAAGTAGAAGCATTGGCAAAAGCAATGGAAGGCGGTTACGCGTAAATAATGTTGAATTATGAGTGCTGAATTATGAATTACTTATTCATATAACTCAGAACTCAACATTCAGAATTCAAAACTCAAAAAATGGGCGCAAATTTAAAAGAAGTACGATTAAGAATGGCATCTGTGAAATCAACCACACAGATTACCAAAGCTATGAAAATGGTATCTGCTGCTAAGTTGAGAAGAGCAACAGAAAGAATTGTACAGATTCGTCCATATGCTGATCAGCTGAATAAAGTATTGCAAAACATCGCATCTAATTTAGGTGGCGAAATGAATACCTCTTTTGCTACACAACGTGCCATTCAAAAAGTATTAATAGTCGTTATCACGTCAGATAAAGGCCTGGCGGGTGGATTTAATGCCAACACTATTAAATCGGCAAAAGTTTTATTGAACGAAAAGTATGCTGAACTGGCTGCTAAAGGGAAAGTTGATATTCTTACAGTAGGAAAGAAAGGATACGATGCGTTTAAATCTTCTAAACTAAAAGTGAATAATGATTTTGGTAATTTGTTTGGCAATTTATCTTTCGAGAACGCGGCGAAAGCGGCAGAATATATCATGATTGCTTTTGAGCAAAAAGAATATGATGCAGTAGAAGTGGTATACGGACAATTTAAAAATGCCGGTACACAAATACCATCTACTGAACAGTTTTTACCGATAAAGACAACCATTCCTGCAAAAGGAACTTCTAAAGGAAAAGCCGATTATATGTTTGAACCGGCGCAGGATGAAATCTTAAAAGATTTGGTACCGAAGATTTTAAAAACACAATTCTTCCGTTATTTATTAGATTCTAATGCTTCTGAACATGGCGCTCGTATGACGGCAATGGACAAAGCAACAGACAATGCAAATGAATTATTGAAATCGCTGAATATTATGTACAACCGTGCTCGCCAGGCAGCCATTACAACAGAATTAACAGAAATCGTTTCCGGTGCGGCAGCATTGAGCAACGGTTAAAAATACACTAACCAGTTTATATATTGAATCCGGATACGTAAGTGTCCGGATTTTTTATGTGATTAATAAAGATAAATTTTATTATATTTATATGTTAACATTCTACCATGAAAAATATTTTACTATTACTTACTTTGTTTATCGGACTGCAAACTGCAAACGCGCAGTATGTGTCAATACCTGATAGTAATTTCCGTCTGGCCTTGAAAGCGAAATTCCCTGCCTGCTTCAATGCAAATGACAAAATGGATACGACTTGTAATGGCATTCTAAATGCTGTATCATTAAATGTAAATAATAAAAGTATTAGCTCTATACAAGGTATTCAATACTTTAAAAAGCTATTTGTCTTAAACTGTGATTCAAACAATATTACTACCATCCCTCATATTAATGATACATTGTACGGTTTGTTTTGCAGCCATAATAGAATTACTTCCATATCAACTTTGCCAAGAAATTTAAAAGATCTGGATTGCAGCAATAATCAATTGACTGCACTGCCTGCAATTGATAAAGTCAGTAATTCATTGGATTGTTCTAATAATCCATCCTTAAGTTGCTTGCCAACCTTGTTTCCTAGCGTTTTTCAAGGAATTAAAATAAGGAATACTGCAATTACGTGTTTCCCGAATGCTTTTGGCGGAGATGCTGATACTACCTTGCCATTTTGTAACAGTCCATGTGCTTTTATAAGTGATCCGTTTGTTACAATACCAGATAGTAATTTTAGAGTGGCACTAAAAGCACTTTATCCGGCATGTTTTGATGAAAGTGATAGGATGGATACAACCTGTAATGGAATTCTAAATACAAATAGTTTAGACGTTAGCAGAATGAATATTTCTTCTATAGATGGTATACAATATTTTAAAAAACTAAAAACCTTTTATTGTAATTATAATAATCTTACTCGAATTGCTGTTTTACCAAATACTATTTCAAACTTATATTGTGGAAATAACGCAATTACACAAATAGACAGATTGCCAGATTCATTATTTCAATTAGAATGTAGTTGGAATCAACTCTCTACGTTACCTGCTTTTCCGAGTTTATTATTTAGAGCTTATGTTTATAATAATAAGCTTACTAGTTTGCCAACTTTACCAGCTTCTATTAATCTATTATTTTGTTGGGATAATTTGCTTACAAGTCTGCCAGTATTACCATCATCTTTATATAGTCTACATTGTTATAATAATTTACTTAATAATTTGCCAACTTTACCAGCATCTTTAAATTCTTTATTATGTGATAATAATCAGCTTACTAGTTTGCCATCATTGCCCAATTCTTTAAATTCTCTAAAATGTTCAAACAATCAGTTAACCTCAATTCCAACATTGCCTAATAATATTTTACAAGTGTTTACCTGTGCGTCAAATCAGTTAACCAGTTTGCCATCATTACCGAGTTCATTAAGTATACTAAATTATTCAAATAATCGAGTAACGGCATTTTTGACTCTGCCAAGCGCACTGACAGAATTATATTGTTCTAATAACCAAATCACAAGTTTATCTAACTTACCAAGTTCCTTAACAACTTTAGATTGTTCTAATAATCTCATAAGCTTTATATCAAATTTGCCTGGTAATCTTGGAACTTTTTATTGTGGAAATAACAGGTTAAATGCATTACCTTTTCTGCCTTCAAAATTAGATGTAATTGATTGTTCTAATAATAGATTAACATCGGTGTCTAATTTTTCAGATTCCATCTGTTATTTTAATTGTAGTAATAATCAGCTTACCTCATTGCCATCTTCAATATCCTTTTACAGAAGAATTGGATTTCCTAATACAAGAAAATCTGAATTAATTTGTTCAGGAAATGCAATTACTTGTTTACCTGCTTTTACAAAGTTAGATACTCTTAGAATAAAAAATACATCTATACGATGTTCTCCATTTACAATACCAATTTCTACTTTTGTTGATACTGTATTTGCTGTTTGCACAAGCAGTTGTAATGTTGGTACTGGATATGTAACAATTCCTGATTCTAATTTCAGAATGTTTTTACTTCAGAATTATCCTAGTTGTATGAATGTTAGTCAACAATTAGATACCAATTGCTCTACTATATTAAATGTAAGTTCAATTAATTTAAACAACAAAAATATTCAATCGCTTGAAGGCATCCAGTATTTTAAAAGATTGCTTGCATTGCATTGTGATTCAAATCGTTTAAATACGTTACCAATTTTACCCAATACTTTGAGTTCATTATTTTGCAGCCATAATCAAATAACAACATTACCCAACCTGCCCTCTTCACTTAGAGAGTTAGATTGTAGTAATAATTTACTAACAGCCTTACCATCTATTTCACAAATTAGTAGTTTGTTAAACTGTTCTAATAATCTTCAATTAAATTGTTTGCCAACATTAGCTACAAATTTTAGCCAGCATATAAAAATAAAAAACACAGGAATCTTATGTGTACCTAACGATTATACTGGAATTTCTGATACCATTTTGCCAATTTGCAACAGACCATGTGCATATGACAGTACTAATTTTGTTACAATTCCAGATGTGAATTTTAGATTGTTTTTAAAAAATAAATACCCAGCCTGCTTTAATAGAATTGATAAGATGGATAAAACTTGTTCGGCTGTTGTAAATGAAGATTCCTTAATGATTATTAATAAAAATATAATTTAAATAGATGGAATTCAGTATTTTATTCGTTTATTTTTTCTTTTCTGTGATAGCAATAAGATTGAATCAATAGCATCATTGCCAAACAGTTTAGGGTTCATAACATGTTCATTTAATCAATTAACAAGTTTGCCTGTTTTGCCGGTACGTTTATTTTATCTTAAATGCAATAATAATAAATTGACAAGCCTTTCAAGCATTCCCAGTACCGTATTTTATTTAGATTGTCAATCAAATCAGTTATCTTCTTTACAAACAGCATTTCGAGATTCGTTGACTTATTTATATTGTAACAATAATCCACTAAGCTGTCTTCCTTTTTTACCACAATACGTAAGCTTGTTTGTTAAGAATACGAATATTTCATGTTTACCAAATGTTGTACGTGCTGTTGATACGATACTTCCAATATGTTCAAATGCAGCAAATATTTGTCCGGTAAATCCGTTTGTTACAGGTAAAACTTATGTTGACTTGAATAATAATAATTTTTTGGATTCGGTCGAACAACTTATTCCACAACAAATCATAAAAGTATTACCAAACAATTGGCTGGGAGCCAGCAATAATAATGGAATTTACATAGTAAAACTGGATACAGCTATTAATAATTCCTGGAGTGCTGTTAATAATTACAGATATGCTTCCACAACACCGACATCTTATTCATTAGCCAATATTCATAACTTAGGTTTGCAAAGTGGCAGCTATGATTTTGGCATTCATTTTATTCCAAATGTAAAAGACTTAGAAACAACTCTAGGTTCATCACCAGCACGACCAGGTTTTACTACGAATGTAACAGTCAGGGCAAATAATGTTGGAACAGTTAATCAATCCAATATCACCGCAAAATTGAAAAAGCCAAATGGCTATAATGTGGTTTCAAGTTCCGTGGTGCCAAGCTCAACCCTTAATGACACCTTGGTTTGGAATAATATCAGCATTAATTATTTAGCACATCAGTCTATACATGTACAGCTTCAAGTACCAATAAATGCAGTACTTGGCGATAGTGCAGTATATGAAGCATGGTCGAACGGAACACAAGGCGACAGTACGCCAATAGATAATTATACAAAATGGACAGAAAGAATTCGTGGTTCTTTTGATCCGAATGATAAATTGGTAAATAAAGCAAGCTTGCAGCCAACTTACAATGCGGAAAAAGATAGATTGCTTTATACCATTCGTTTTCAAAATACAGGAACAGATACTGCATTTACGGTAATCGTTCGTGATGTTATTCCGGATAATCTGGATGTGAGTTCGTTGCGTGTTGTAAATGCAAGTCACTCTTACCAATTAATAGTAAGAGAAAAAAATATAGTAGAAGTTGCCTTTCCAAATA
>JADLAJ010000092.1 GCA_020848255.1 Chitinophagales bacterium | reverse complement strand
GGAAAACATAAAAAAATAATTTGTGCTGTTAATCGATAAACCGTTTAAAAATTACAGAAGCATTATGTCCGCCAAAACCGAAATTATTGGACAATACTGCATTTACTTTTCGTGCCTGTGCCTTATTAAACGTAAAATTTAATTTAGCATCAAAAGCCGGATCATTCGTTATATGATTTATAGTTGGCGGAACCATATTATCCTGAATAGCCATTACGGAAGCAATAGCCTCCACAATACCTGCTGCACCCATCAAATGTCCGGTCATAGATTTCGTTGCGCTTATGTTCAACTGATACGCGTGTTCTCCGAACAGTTGTTGTATGGCTTTCACTTCCGCAATATCGCCCAAGGGTGTAGATGTTCCGTGCACGTTTATATAATCAATTTCTTCTAAAGTGGTATTAGCATCTTGCAGCGCTTCCTGCATCACCTCCACCACGCTCTCGCCTTCCGGCTGCGGTGCTGTTATGTGATAGGCATCGGCGTTCATCGCTCCGCCTGCTAATTCCGCATATATCTTTGCACCGCGTTTTTGCGCGTGTTCCAGACTTTCTAATACGATACAGCCACTGCCTTCTCCCATCACAAAACCATCGCGGTGTACATCAAACGGGCGGGAAGCTGTTGCTGGATTGTCATTTCTTTCCGATAATGCCTTCATGGCGCCAAATGCTCCGATGGCCACTTCCGTAATGGATGCTTCCGAACCACCGACAATCAACACATCTGCTTTTCCCAGGCGGATATAATTCATGGCATCAATCAGGGTAATGGTGGAACTGGCACAGGCGGCCACAACCGAAAAATTCATTCCTTTAAATCCATATTTTATAGAAATGCCGCCGCCTACAATATCCAGCAAGGTGCGCGGCACAAAGAACGGGCTGAAATATCTCGGATTTCTGCCATTCTGAAAATATTGAAACAGTTCTTCCTGAAAAGTCTGCACGCCGCCAAAACCGGAAGTAAACAATACACCAACGCGCTTTTTATTGAGTTCAGTAAAATCTAAGAGTGCCGCATCTTTTATTGCTTCTTCAGCAGTCAGCATGGCATACTGGCCAAATGCATCCAGCTTTTTGAGTTCTTTTTTATCGAAAAAATTATCCGGTTGAAAACCTTTGACTATGCAGGCAAATTTGGTGCGAAACTGGGTAGTATCAAATTGGGTGATGTTAGCAGCGCCACTTACTCCGTCTGTCAGGTTCTTCCAGAACAAGGGAGCTGAATTTCCTACGGGTGTAATGGCACCGATGCCTGTTACCACTACACGATTAAAGTTCATAGGCTTTTTTTATTGCATTAAAATACAAAAAAGTGAAGAATGAGATTCTCCATTTTATCTGAATACAAGGTTAAGTTACACGTTTGCTTCCAAATAAGCAATGGCTTCACCTACTGTTTTTATTTTGTCAGCTTGTTCATCAGGAATTATAATATTGAATTCTTTTTCAAATTCCATTATAAGTTCAACTGTTTCTAATGAATCCGCCTTCAAATCATTTTCGAAACTTGCTTCAGGAGTTACTTCGCTTTCTTCTACGCTTAGTTTCTCAATGATAATCTTTTTTACGCGCTCTGCAATGGTTGACATAGTCAATGTATTTTATAAAATTGATGTGCAAAATTAGGGTAATTTTTGATATTCTGTATAAAAGAAGGTTAAATTTAATTTTTAACCAACTACCTGAAAATCAAGTACTTTAAAATGATTTAGCTTAAATGTTGAAAAACCATCTGATTTTTCATCTATTCCTTCCTTAAATTGCAACCTATTATATGGCAAAAAGACAATTTATAGATGTTGCGTTTGATTTTACCATTTGGGGAATTAACTCCAGTATGGAAGATTATCGCTTGTGTCTGCATCTGAATCAATACCTGAACTGGAATTTTAAACGGGTGCACGATATCGAATTTTATAGTCCGCAGATAAAAGCAGCTAAACATTTTAATGCCTACAAATACAAAAACGAAGCTGACTTTTATACGCTGGAACTAATTCAAAACAAAAACACCGGAAATATCCTGATTCCGGAACTAAAAAATATTGATTTCCTGTTCTTATTAAACGGAGAAGATGACTATTTCGATAAAGAGGCGTTTTCTGCTTCACTGGCAAAAATCCCGGGTGTACAATCTGTAATGCCTATTGAAGTAAATTCTCTGAAATCCAAACACAATTTATTAATCAGACATTTTAATGAACAATCAAAAAAGAAAAACTAAAATAGTTGCCACTATAGGACCCGCGAGTAACAGCTACGAGAAACTGGTAGAATTGTATCATAGCGGTGTAAATGTGTATCGTCTGAATTTTTCTCACGGGCGTCATGACGACCATGAACAAGTTATCAAGCATATTGTAAAACTGAACGAAGAGTATAATGCACACGTTAGTATTCTGGCGGATTTACAAGGACCGAAACTGCGTACCGGATTAATGCAGAACAATGCGATTGAACTGGTGGAAGGTGAAAGTATTAAAGTAACCTGTGAAGATGTTATCGGCACTAAAGATTTAATTTCCGTCACCTACGAATACCTTGCAAAAGATTTAAGAGTAGGCGAATATATTCTGATTGACGATGGCAAACTGGAATTACAGGTGGCCGAAATCCTGAATGAAAAGTCTATACGTTGCACCGTCACTGCAGGTGGAATTTTATCTTCCAAAAAAGGCTTTAACTTACCCAATACCAAAATTTCCCTGCCGAGTTTAACGGAAAAAGACCGGACAGATTTGGCGTTTATCTTAACACAACCGGTGAACTGGATTGCTTTGTCTTTTGTGCGTACCGCAAAAGAGATTAATGAACTCAGAGATATTATTCACCAGCATGATTCTTCTTTAAAAATTGTCGCTAAAATTGAAAAGCCGGAAGCAGTGGCTAATATCGACAGTATCATTAAAGCAACGGATGCCGTGATGGTGGCGCGTGGTGATTTGGGCGTGGAAGTAGCGATGGAAGAAATGCCGCTGATTCAGAAAAATATTATTTTAAAATGTATTGCGAATGCAAAGCCGGTTATCATCGCCACACAAGTCATGGAATCCATGATTGATATGTCGAGGCCGACGCGTGCTGAAATTACGGATGTGGCGAATGGTGTGCTAGATGGTGCCGATGCCATTATGCTGAGCGGGGAAACGTCCGTGGGAAAAAATCCGGCAAGGGTTATTCAAACCATAGATAAAATTATTCGCAGAACGGAGCAGGAAGATGAAATTTATCACAAACATCAGTTGCCGAACAAAGAATCTAAAACCTTCCTGTCGGATGCCATTTGTTTCAATGCCTGTACCATTGCCTCTGAAGTAGATGCGAAAGCTATTAACGGAATGACATACTCAGGTTACACGGCGTTTATGCTGGCCAGCAACCGCCCGAAAGCTGCGATACATATTTTCACGAGTAACAAAAATCTACTGAATCAATTAGGGCTAGTTTGGGGTGTGGATGTATTTTTCTACAATAAATTTGTCAGCACCGATGAATCTATTGATGATATCATCGGCATTTTGAAAAAAGAAGAAGTGGTAAGTTCGGGCGATATTATTGTAAGCACCGCCAGTATGCCGATTACCGGTCGCGGCAGAACCAATATGGTGAAGATTAGTAAGATAAAGTGATTCTTCCCAAAATCATGTTAAAAAGACCGAAGCTATCAAATATTGTAGTTTCTTAACGTTTAGATGTTTGACAATACCTTGCAGAATATTTATCTTTATTCTACATTCTATTTGAATGTAAACATATCCCTGAAGCCGTAGAAATTAAACACCCTTTCATCAAAATACATTTGATTATGAGAGGTTATATTTTATTTATACTGTGTTTGGTTTTCACTTTATCTTGTGTTGATTCATTT
>JADLAJ010000091.1 GCA_020848255.1 Chitinophagales bacterium | reverse complement strand
TTGACACACTGTTAAGTGTTTACAACAAGTATCTTCTTATTAAATTGAGGTCACAAATGTAATCAATTCTAATCATTTTTTTGCAATCACAGCCTTATCTTGTTTTTGAGCATCTGAAAGTATAAATAATGCTATATAATAGAACGGCATAAAGGGAATTTTATATCTTGCTAAAGCTCCGAAATTAAAACTTGTAAACCCAACGGCAAATGCAAATATTACAGAAAAAACCAAACAAAACTGAACTTCCGGATTGCCGGCAATTAATTTAAAAAACCTTATAAAGCCTGCTTTAAATAACAATGTAATTGTTAAATATAATGTAGCCACTCCCTCTAATGCGGCTGCTAATAGTATCGGTTTTTTAATTTCCCACAGATAAGGTCTGAATAAAGCTACGTTAATAGCTTTGGGGAATATTTTTACTAAGCCAAAAGTAGAATATTCAATATCTCCTAATGTATAAAAAGAACCGCCTTGCTCTTTTGTAGAATAAACCAGCCAGTTTTGTGTGTCTTTAGCTGTTCTCATAAGCTCTTCCAAAGCATATCTTTCCGCATAAGAAGCCATAGATTGCAGTACAAAACTGCCGGCAGCTGCGCCAAAAAAGATGAATAAAGGTGTTGATATAACCTTTAAAAAAGGGCTTTTAATATTATAACGATATCGGGCAAAAACCCACACAGCTAAGGCAGGCAAAAATGCAAGTATTATATATATTTTAATTTTAAAAATTATAAATCCACCGACAAATGCAAGAAGTAAGTTTTTAATTTTATTACCTTTTTTAAAAAAGAGTCCATATACGTTATAAGTTAATAATCCGAGTCCTCCGATACATAGAGGCTCTTTCATTACACCGGTTCCCCAAAAGAATACGGAAGGTATAAACAAACAGGCAATTGCAATTTGTTTTTTCAAATGTGGATACATATCGTAAAACATTGAAAACAATTTCCAACAACCATAAAAAGCAAAAAATGTAAACGTAATACTGGTTAGCAGGAAAGATCTTAGAAAAATCAAATTAAAAAATGCTGTTATCCAGATAACAATCGCTGTTGTACCATCTTTTAAAAAGAGTCCTCCTTCAATGAAAAAAGAAGTATCACTAAAAAAACGAAGTGAGTTAAATGATTTTGGATCAAGTATTAAGGATGGTATTATACCCGGTTGAGAAAATAATACTTTGTTTGCTCCCATTGCATAATGGTAATAGGTGATAGTATCACCGCCGTTATAGTAATAATCATACATCAGTGCGGTTAATATACAGCCCGCTAAACGTGCATACCATGCTTTAAGAAAATATTCTTTGTAATGCTGTGGTTTATCTTTAATATAATTTGTTAAATATCTGTGTATTCCGTATATGAATAAAGGAACCAAAATAAAATCCGTGAGAAAAAACACCGGCTGATGCAGCCTATAATCTATTTGCTGAGGATATAAATACATATTTGCCCCGAATTCTTACTTTAAATATGAATACAATTGTATACTACAGTTTAAAAAAATTTAAAGATACAAATTTAAAAACTTCATGTTCGCGTATTCTGTTGAATAAATTAGTTCGTAAGTATAAATTACCAAAATCTAACACAAATCACTTATTTTATTTATACAAATTCTTCAAAATAACTATCCGTTGTTTTCCTGAAAGACCTTCTTTCGACAATCATAGTAATCAATTTACTATAAATATAAATCGGTATTTTGCGGGTCTGTCAAAAAAATAAATGCTATTAATAATAAAACATATGCAGTAGCAGATTAACAAACCCTGTTTGTACCTTTACTAAGAATCTATATGACTATTGTTTAATATTTTTATTAAATTAGAGGCGATAACATGATATTAAACTCCTTTTTCAAATTTGACAAGGATATACAGAAAATACAAGTGTTATAACTCACAGATACTTCCATTTAAACAAACAATGCCGATACCATTTAACAAACCATATCTAACAGGAAAAGAATTATTATATATTCAGGAGGCACTTTCTTCCGGAAAAATTTCCGGAGACGGAATTTTCTCAAAGAAATGTCAATCATATTTTGAGAAAAAATATGATTACAAGAAAGTATTACTTACAACATCCTGTACTGACGCTTTGGAGATGGCCTCCATTCTTGCTGACATAAAAGAAGGAGATGAAGTTATCATGCCCAGTTATACTTTTGTTTCTACAGCAAATGCATTTATTCTCAGAGGTGCAAAAATAATATTTGCCGACAGCCGAAAAGATAATCCTTGTATTGATGAAACTCAAATTGAATCTTTAATCACATCTAAAACAAAAGCAATTGTTGTAGTGCATTATGCAGGCATTGCCTGTGATATGGATTACATTAAAAATATATCTGCAAAATACAATCTTTTTTTAATTGAAGATGCTGCTCAGGCAATTGACAGTTATTACAATAACAAACCCTTAGGGAGTTTTGGACACTTTGCTACATTTTCATTTCATGAAACTAAAAATATAACCTGCGGAGAAGGTGGTATGTTGGTAATAAATGATGAGAAATATATAGAAAGAGCTGAAATTATAAGAGAAAAAGGAACCAATAGAACACAATTTTTAAATGGGTTCACAGATAAATATAACTGGATTGATGTGGGGTCCTCATTCTTGCCGTCAGAAATTACAGCAGCTTTTTTGTGGGCACAACTAGAATCTCTGGAGGAAATTCAACAAAAAAGAATTCACATATGGGATAAATATTATTCTGCATTTTCACATTTAAACTCATTTGTAGATTTACCTGTTCTTCCTGCTTACGCTACCAATAATGCAAATTCCTTTTATATTACCACTCAAAATAAATATACCCGGGATGCATTAATAAGTCATTTAAAATCGATGGAGGTATCTGCTACTTTTCATTACATCTCTTTACACCAGAGTCCTTATTTTCATCTCAAACATGACGGCAGAGTTCTAAAAGAAGCAGAAAGATACACAAACTGTTTATTAAGACTTCCTTTGTATATCGGATTAACAGATGAAACGAATATAGAGCTGATTGCTGAAGAAACCGGTTTATTTTTTTCTAATCTTGTCGTTTCGAATGAAAAATAAAATCATCTTTTTTTATCAGTTTATTGCAGTTTGCATTTTTGCGTATACGATGAATTTTATAAACATAAGGAGCATACAAAAGAAAAACCCGGCAAACACAGAACAAAACGCAAGGAGTCTGGTAAATAATGAAACTATTTTTTCTATAGATAACGAATGGTATCTGAATCAGATTAAAAACCTGCAGCATGGTTCTGGCTTTACGCATGATACTTCAAATTATTTATATACTGTAAGAAGAACACCGCTGTATCCACTTTTTTACGGGGTTCATTATTTAATTTTTGGAGAGAAAGGCAGTTTTGCCGCCATAAAATATTCTCAAATAATAATCTTTGGAATTTCAGCTGTTTTCTTGTTTTTAGCCACCCTTAACTTTACCAATAACCGTAAAATCGCCTGGCTAACCTATATTTTGTATGGGTTTAATTTACCACTCATCAGCTATCTGTCATTTACTTTAACTGAAGCTGTTTTCCCGGCTTTAATATGTTTTATACTCTATTTTTTATCCAGATGTAAATTAAACTCCAATGGCACAAACTGGTTTATGGTTGGTCTTTTTTATTCTATTGCTGTTTTAACAAGACCAAACATTGTATTTATTTTATCTACTATTATATTTTGTATTCTTTATTACAACAAATTTGTTTTTAAAAAGATAATAATGAACGGGTGTTTTTTTGTTTTTGGATTATCGCTGCTTTTTACACCGTGGGTCATCCGAAATTATATTAAATCCAACGGAGATATCATCATTTTAGAAAAATATTATGGCGATCAAATGGATTACGGAATGCCCAACATGCACTTAAAGTATTGGATTGCTTGCTGGATGAACCCTGCAGATTATTCTTCAGAACGAATTTCAAACTGCATAATTAAAAATATAAATGACAATGAACCTGTCTCTGGTAAAGAGCTTGTAGACTCTCTTTTAAACACCATTCCTCCTGTTGTTTTTAATGGGAATGAAAAGAATGAAATTATAGATTCTTATTCTGTTTTATATGATTACTATAAAGAAAAAAAATTCAATAAAAATTCACATGAACTCTATAAGATAGAAAAAAAATCCATTCTGCATTTTAAGAATATGAAATCTGATTTCATTTCCAATGCACCTTTACAATATTACATTCTTACCCCCTTATCGTATTTAAAGAGTTTGATTTTTCAGAGCAATTCCAGTACATTAATTTACATTGAAGATTTCAAAACCAACAAATTAGCATGGGTTATAAAATTATATCTGTATCTGCTTAATGTTCTTTGCTTTACTGCTATACCGTTGTTACTGTTTTATAAAAAGCATACGGATATCTTTTGGAGTACATTTCTGTTTTCTGCAAGTACCATTTTTATAATATTTTTTGTGAACAAAAACTTTGAGGCGAGATATATTTTTCAATTATTCCCTTACTTATTCATTTCGCTCTCTGTTGTGTGTATCGAAACATACGAAAGAATAAAACTAAAATTAAACTAAACTTCTAAATAACGCATCAGGCTGTCGTAGCGCTCCTGCAGTTGATTTTCGTATTCGGATTGATGTAATACCGCTAATACATTGTATTGGTATCGTTCAAACGATTGCTGAATATCTTTTAAATCATTTTTATTGATTTTTAAAGAAACCTGCATGCGGTTTTGATTTGCCGAAGTTGCCATCATGCTATGCAATATCATCGCATTATTAGATTCCACGATTCTGGAAATTTCTGTAAGAGAATAATTTTTTGTTTCCAGTTCTAAAACAATTATTCCACCGCTTGTCGTCAGGGACGAGTTTAATGCAAGATTATTTAATAACTTTTGTGGTGTAGTAATACCAATATATTCATTCTCTGAATTCACCACCGGCAAAAAGAAAGTAGTGTTTTCTACAGAGATTTTCAGGACATCAAAAAGGTGCGTTCCTTCTGAAACTTTATATTGAAAGAAACTATCCTTTAAAGCTTCAACCACCATTAAATCATCTAGTTCCAGTAATAAATTTTCTGTAACAATTCCTGCGAAAAGATCTTTGTCTACCACCGCTAAATCCTCCGCTTTGTATTCCTGCATCAACTCCAGTGCATAAGCTACTGTATCCGTTAAACGGATAAAAGGAATGGAAGTATCGATACAGTCTTGAGCGAACAAAGTGCGGATTTTTTGTAAATGTATAAAATAAATATCGTTCCTGGCTAAAAATTAAAGTTAAAACCAAACGTCATCATCCAGTTGTAGGCTTTTGGATTATCCCGGTGCGTTACCCGCCACATCACATCCCAGCGGATAAATTTCAGAATATTCTCCAAGCCGAAACCAACTTCTATGTACGGAACTTTCCCCAAAGGCTTAATAAAACTGTTATTCAATTGATTAAAGGCTGCATTTTTTGCTGATACATTTCCCCAGACCCCTCGGGTATGAATAACTTCCCGCAATTTCAATTTCCGGATTCCCGGAATTCTGTTTAAGAAGAAACCGTCAAAATGATGAGAAAAGTTCCACTGCAAATACTGATCACTGTAAAATTCATAATCATTCATTACGTTAAATGCAGTATTGCTGAATGCAAAGGTTTGATTGCCATCATGCACTTCTGAAAGCAAAAACGGCACCTGCCCGAAAACTTTTCCCGCCTGCACTTTCATTTCAAAACGCCCGATTGTTCGCACCGGAATTATTTGAGCAAACGACAATGTCAGTTTATGATAATTAAACTGGCTGCCCAGAAACCGCTTTATTCCATAAACATATTCAAATTGTATAACAGGAACTTTATACGTATTAATACTGCTGCGGAATAACGAGTTTTTATCAATATATTTTTCACCGATTGCAAAACGTGCATTTAAAACCAGCTCCGTTTGTCTCAGGGTATTAAAGGTATCAATCCCGGATTCTTTATTTGTGTACAGATACCGAAACGGTACCAGACCTTGTTCTATCTTTCGGTTTTGCAGGGTCAATCCCATGCTTAAGCCTTGCTTGTATTCAATGTTATAACTGATTTTTGCATCATCAAAATACAGCAATCGAACATCCGGTTTTCTGCGATTGATGATTATGCTCAAAATATTATCTGATGCCAGTAAATCATTGGTTTTGCTCAATTCGCTTACATCATGCGCGTAGGATGCACTTACAATTTGTCTCGGATTTTTATAAACTAGAAACTGCGCACTGGCATCGCCTTTAAATCGCTTATCCCTTAGACCATAGGCAAAATGACCACCCACCTGCGCCCACTTACACATCTTATCATTTGTACGGATACCCATACCAAAGCGCCATCCCTCCAGTTTATTATAGCTTACTACACTTACAATCGGCCCCAGTTCTACCGGACCTGTTTTATAATAACCGGTCAATACTAGGTTTATAATGTCGACATACGATTTATAAGCAGGTACTGTTTTTAATGTATCGATGATGTGATAAACAGCCGCTTCATTTTTTGATAATTGTATAAAACGAGACGTATCCCAGTAAGCCTGGTCTTTCTTTACTTCATTCTCATTAATAACCATTACCTCTTTTCTCGAGTTGATAACGGAATCATTGTAAGGAACATTAATTTTAAAATTTCTGTAGACACCGTTTTTACGGGTAATAATAGCAGGTGTCTTTTCCAAGGGTTTAAATTCTATCAGCAGATTGTCGTTTGTCATCATCCAGAACTGATTATCTACAAAATCAAAATCCTGATTGAGTTCTATCTTTTTGACAAAGTTGATATTGACGTGTGGTGCCATGCGCAGTTGAATACTCTTAATCGCATAACTGTTTTCTGAAACGATAAAACTTCCGTAAAAAGTATTGTCCCCTTTTGTCTTGGGTTCAAACATCATTTTATAATGAACAATATTATCCAGCACTAAAGTATCAATAACCTTAAATCTGTAGAAGGTTTTGCAGGAATTGGCAATCGGACTGATAAATTGTTTGTCAATAATCGTGTATGCATTATCGTAAATATCAATATCCTGATAGGTATCACTTAGAAATTCATTGAAACTTGCATCGCTTATACCCGACATTTTAGAGGCTTTAATGATTTCCCTTTTTTTGTTTAATTTATTGGTGAAATAAAAATCAGAAATGCTTTCAGATAATAGCATGGGCAAAAAAGGTTCATCTTCTGAGGTGCTGTCAATATTATCGAATACAAATTTAAAGGGCTTCAGGATTTTGCGATTCATGAATTTTTCCGACAGATTTTTAACATCCAGTTCTATTTTATTGTAAAATTCATAACTGTAATTCTGCAGGTGTTTCTTATCGTTATGGTCTTTGTTTTCTAAAATTTTACGGATTAAATAATCTTCCAGGCTTTCTTTACTGGCAACAATTACAGCTTCTGCCAGCATGCTTTGCGAGGCCTCCAGCAGAAAATCAATGCGTTGTTTGGGTTGTTTTTTTATTGCCTGCGTTCCTTCTGTATACCCCAAATAAGCCGCAGAAATAGAATCATAATTATTTGTCAGTTTTAACTGGTAATAACCTGTATCATCTGTTGTGGTACCGACAGTAGTTCCTTTTATGTAAATATTTGCATAACTAACCGGCTCTTTGGTTTTGGCGTCAAAAACCTGTCCTTCAATAAAAGTCTGGCTTTTTACAGAAAGATATCCCAACAAAAAAAGGATTAGTA
>JADLAJ010000090.1 GCA_020848255.1 Chitinophagales bacterium | reverse complement strand
ATGTGAGGATTTGAAAATTTGATAATTTGAAAATGATTTTAATAAAAAGATAAATGTATAACTTTAAATAATTTTCAAATCTTCAAATTAACTCATTTCCAAATTAAACAATGGCCGCAACAGAAACCATACGCATTCCTTTAGGCTTTAAAGCCCCTGATTTTACGTTGTTAGATACGATTTCTGATAAATACCTTTCATTACAGGAATTAAAGGGTGAAAAGGCAACGCTTGTCATGTTTATTTGCAATCATTGTCCATATGTAAAACATGTAAACAAGCAGTTGGTTAGTCTGGCAAATGATTACAGCTCAAAAGGAATTGCATTTATAGCCATCAGTTCTAATGATATTGTCAACTATCCGCAGGACGGACCGAATTTAATGAAGGAAAACGCCAGGGAAGAGCAGTATCCGTTTCCGTATTTGTATGATGAAACACAGGAAGTTGCCAAAGCCTATCATGCTGCCTGCACACCGGATTTTAGTATCTTTGATAAAGACTTGTTGTGTTTGTATCGCGGGCAGTTGGATAATTCCAGACCCAAAAACGATAGTATTGCCGATGGGAAAGATATTCGTGCCGCTTTGGATAATATTTTAACAGGAATTCCGGTCAGCGAACAACAAATTCCAAGTCTGGGTTGTAATATCAAGTGGAAAAATAATTGACAATTAACGGTTAACGATGCACAATTTTTTATTATAGTTTTTATGCCTAATTTTATTCATTCTACAATTCATAAATTCTATAATTCTACAATTTAGTAATGAGTATATTCAAGAAAATAACGGAGAATCCGATTGTGGAAAGTGCGAAAGCCTTCCAGAATGCCATGAAAACGGTGAATAACCTTATTTCCCTGATATCTGATAATAAAGTATCCAACTCGGTACGAGAAATGCTGCACGGTCTTAGAACGGTAATTACTGAAAAGCCTAACATCACTTCTGTTAACCATTACATCAATCACTTTTTGCTGAAAATCGATCCGGAAGGACAACCCATCGTAATCAAAGAACTATTAGAAGTATTTCATGAACGCTGGAAAAATGTAGACAGAAAAACAGCCGAGATTGCCAGTCAGCATTTTGACTTTGAAAATAAAACAGTATTGCTGCATGGCAGTGATATCAATATTCAATCTTTAGTTGACTTATTGAATGTTAATCAAAAGAAAATCAATTTAATACAATTAGTTTCTCTGGAAGATAAGTTTGGTAAGGAGCAGGCTGCAGCCATTGCTGCCAAAGGCTTAGCAATTAAAGTTATTGACGATGCCGGTTTAGGTAAGTTTTTACCGGAAATAGATATCATACTAATGGGTTGCGATATCATCATGCATGAAACCTTTTTCACTAAATCAGGTGCACACCTGATTGCCGCTGCTGCACAAACCTATAAAATTCCTGTTTTTGTGCTCGCTGACAGCCGAAAAATTTTAAATAAGAAATATTTTCCGCAATCTGTTTTAGGTACTTTCATCGGTAAAGAAGAGAAATCAGGTGATGAAATCTGGAAAAATGCCCCGGAAAATGTAGAAGTGGTGTTTAATTATATCGAAGAAGTTCCGAACAAGCTTATCACTCGTTTTATATTGGAAAAAGAAGCATTAACTCCTGCTGAACTCATTGAAAAAATAGACAAAGTCCTCGTCGCTAACTTCTTTTAACACAATAAATGGTACGGATTTTGAGTTTACACATTATTGTCATGCTGAATGAAATGAAGCATCTTGTTAAAATTTGGAATAAATTTTGAATTAGTAACAGAAGTGGGTATTTATGTATTTGCAAAGTGTATAATAAAACCAACCTTTGTTTCTTATTACTTACAACTTATTACTTAATATTATAGTATATGTCACAGGCAGTACAACTACAACAACAAAAGTCCAACCAGCAGTCATTTATTTTGACCGCTCTGATGCTGGCTGCGTTGTTGATCACCTTATTGTTTATCAAATTGAGCCATCCGGTAGTGGAAGATGCCATTTCCGGTGTGATGATAGATTTCGGAGATAATCAGGATGGATTGGGAGATGATAACTTACAGGAAGCCGGCGGTCAGAATTCCGCACCGGCTGAATCTGCTGCCAATCCGCAGCCATCGCCACCCACTCCAACGCCTGTAAAAGCGGTGACCACTCCTGTTAAAGCACCGGCAAACAATACAGTTACTTCAGAAGATCCGCAGGCAGTAGCCATAGCAAAAATGCAGAAAGAAGAAAAGATTCGCCAGCAAAAAGTGTTGCTGGAACAACAAAGAATAGCCGAACTGGTAAAGAAAGCAGAGCAGGAACGTCAGGCGCGTGAAGCGGAAGAAGCAAAAATTAAAGGTCAGATTGCAGGTGTATTTACCAAAGGTAAAACCGGTACGGGAACAGGCACCGGTACTTCAAACGGGAAAGGACCCGGCAACGGACAAGGCAATACAAAACCCGGCGGGAATCAGGGGGCACAATGGGGAACACCCGGCGGTGACCCGAATGGTACCGGAACGGGCCCTAACGGTAGTGGTCCGGGTAGTGGTGACGGAATGAGTTATGACTTGAAAGGTAGAACCTGGAGACAAAAACCATTGGTGTTTGACAATACACAGAAAACCGGAAAAGTAGTGGTTGGTATTAAAGTGGATAAAAACGGAAATGTCGTTTATGCTAAATATCAGCAAAAAGGAAGTAATACCACCGACCAGTATTTAATCAATCTGGCAGAACAAAGTGCTATGAAATCTAAATTCAGCCCGGATGCGGGAGCGGATGAAGAGCAGTTTGGTACTATTACATTTAAGTTTAGTGTACAATAAAACGTGCTGTCATCCTGAATTTATTTCAGGATCTGTTGAACTAAATGCGCTTTTTGTTGTTTGAAACTTATGCAAAAAACATCCGCAGATATTTTGTTTGACAACAAACAAATCGTTCCTAAAGAATTTAATAAAGTAGCAGATAAATACGACTTCGCTACGTCTATGAGTCAGGGCTATCAGGAAGACTTGAACCGCAGCGGACAGTTGTTACAATTAAAAGGAGATGAGCTCGTATTGGATGTTTGCTGCGGCACGGGAAAATCAACTCTCTCATTTTTAGATAAAATTACTACAGGCAAAGTTATCTGTATAGATAATTCTGAAGGCATGCTGGCGGTAGCAGCACAAAAGTTTTCCAAACAAATACAACAAGGTAAAATAGAAATTTCTCTGCAGGATGCCATGCAGTTGGATTTTGCAACTAATTCTGTGGATGCTATTTTTATGGCATATGGTTTACGAAATATGCCGGATTATGAAAAATGTATCGGGAATTTACATCGTATTTTGAAACCCGGAGGACAACTGGTTATTCATGATTATTCCCTGAGGGATGTATGGTATGCAAAGCCACTCTGGGCAATTTTGGGATATGGCTTTATCGTGCCTTTTTGCACGATTGTTTCCGGTTCTGCCAACATTTACACCTATCTCATCAAAAGCGTATTGAACTTCCTGAATCCATCGCAGATAAGCATATTATTGGAAAAGAAAGGATTTACCAATGTAACTATTCATAATCATCCAAGCTGGAGAAGTTTATTTTTCCATTCTTTCCGGGCAATAAAGAAATAGTATGGCGTAATGTTTATTGTTTTATGTAAAATGATAAATTTAATTTCTGCAAATTTGTAAACTGAAAAATTGCAAACTGCAAATTATAAAAATGTCATACGAAGAAACGCTCGACTATCTCTACAATAAACTGCCCATGTTTTCCCGCATCGGGGAAGCAGCCATCAAAAAAGATTTGACGAATACGATTGCATTGTGTGAGTTTCTGGGGAATCCACAAACTAAATTTAAGACGATACATATTGCCGGCACCAATGGCAAAGGTTCTGTGGCGCATATGCTGGCTTCTGTTTTACAGGAGGCTGGTTACAAAACAGGCCTGTATACTTCTCCGCATTTAAAGGATTTTCGTGAACGTATTAAAATCAACGGCAAACCCTGTAAGGAAAAGTTCGTTATTAAATTTACAGAGAAAATAAAGCCACAAATAGAGATAATACATCCATCTTTTTTTGAAATTACGGTAGCTATGGCATTTGATTATTTTGCCAAAAAGAAAGTGGATATCGCTATCATAGAAACTGGGCTTGGCGGCAGACTGGATTCTACGAATATCATTACACCTGTTCTTTCTGTCATTACCAATATCAGTTATGATCATCAGTATTTGCTGGGAAATACGCTCACTGAAATAGCGGCTGAGAAGGCTGGAATTATCAAAACGAATACACCTGTTGTTATCGGCAGAAAAAATGAGGAGACAGATGCAGTGTTTATCAAAAAAGCAAAACAGGAAAATGCTGCGCTTGCTTTTGCCGAGGATTTGGTGAAAGAGGTAAAGACGGTCAATACACCTAATTTCTTAATTGTGGATGCAAATGTGAACGCTAAGCATCAGAATATTTGCTGTGATTTGCATTCTTCGTATCAAACAGAAAATATAAAAACGGTACTGGCTACTCTGAGT
>JADLAJ010000089.1 GCA_020848255.1 Chitinophagales bacterium | reverse complement strand
TAACTCTAAAATAGGCGAAATTGATGTATTTTCAAAATATTTGTACTTTTAATTATAATTAACTATTTGTCAATAGCTTAGATTTACTGGCAATACAAAATGCGTACTTCGTATTTTGTATTGTTTTATCTGGCGACAATACAAAATGCGAACAACATAATTACTGAATATTATCTAGTGGACTCTTTATCTTTTTTAAATCTTTCTTAGTTACATGAGTATATATCAATGTCGTATGAATGCTATTATGCCCTAATAATTGTTGTATAAAGCTAATATCTGTTCCATTTTCTAACAAATGCGTGGCAAAGCTGTGGCGCAAACTATGTATGCCTACATCTTTATTTATATGTGATTTGTTCATAGCTGCTTTAAAAACTTTTTGTGCACTTCTGGTACTATATCTTTCACCATATTGCCCTTCAAAAAGATATTTTTTGGGCTTGTATTCTTTAAAGTATGCTCGTAATTGTTCTAAAATGCTCTCCGGTAAATTTACATATCGGTCTTTTTTCCCTTTAGCTCTTTCAATAAATACTTGCATGTTTTTACTATCAATATCAACAATTTTCAGATTTATAATCTCAGAAACACGCAAACCCATGCCATAGCATAACTTCAACATGGTATTGTGTTTTAAATTGATTGTTTGTTCAAAGAGCTTTTTAATATCTTGTGCATTAATCACTTTAGGTAATTTAGATGGCTTGATTGGTCGAGGTATTTCCATAAATAACTTATCTCTTTTCAATACCTGTTCAAAATAAAACTTTATAGCATTCATGCGACTGTGCAAAGTAGCTTCTGTCAGTTTTAACTCATTTATACAATATAATAGATAGCTTTTTAATTTAGATGCATCACAATTCTCTACAGGAAAATCTTTTAAGATATACAATAGTTGCGCAAATTCATTCCGGTATGTTTTTATCGTACTCTGGCTATATACTTTCAATTGTAGCATTTCTATTAACGAACGGAGGGCATCTTGATTTATTGGATGAATTTTTAATAAGATTTCTTTACCAATAGGTTTATTTTCCATTCCAAACTTTTCGCGGTATTGTTGCGTATCCAACACATACCAGGCTTTTTTACTTTGGCTCCATTTTACACCCACCAGCTTTTTTACCCGTTCCACCAATTCCTTGTCGTATGGAAATTTTATCAGAATAACATTTTTACCTTCATGTACATCCAATTCATATTTTATTGCTACAGCCATTAGTTTGTTGTTTACTATTGAGAGACAAAAACAGCTAAATTTCCATAAAATTTAAATAAAAAAAGCAACCCTTTCGGGTTGCATATATAAAAACAAAAATGAGATAAAAATTAGATGTAGTATAAGCCACTCGGTGAATATACCGCCGGTAATCCGCCGCCAATGCCGTCCGGTGGCAATGCACCTTCCAAAATTCTGCCGTCAAATTTAATAACCGCTTTATGTGCCAGCGCTTCCACTACATTTTGTGTAAATGGCATGCCGCCCACACGATTGTAATATTGCGCTTCGTCAAATTCTGATAATTCCAGTTCTATCACGTGTCCGGCTACTTCTATTCTGGTATTTACCTTATTAGGGAAATCCACCTGCACGGAAATGTTCGCTTTCAGTACCGGCGCGTTTTCAAACGGTGTGCCTTTGAAAATTTTCGGTCCGTAATATTTCCCCAACTCTTCGTCTTCGCAGATAAATCCGAATACGTCCGGCATTTCTTTGTTGTCAGGATTGATGAGTAACATGCCGCCCGGTGTCATGCCTGCCGGTGTTTTGGTGATTCTGGCTACATGCACCAGCACATTGGGCAGTGGCGCATCTGGTGTCGGTTTCAGCATAGCATCGATGCCGTCAAACCAGGAAAGAAAATCCGTTTTGTAATGTGCTCCGTTGTTCGCTCTTAAAGTTAGTTCGCTCATAGTATTAATTTTTATGAAATTTATACGAAAAGGAAATCGTTTCCTATACCACCAAACACGGAGATTTTATTTGTCACTTTTTGAAGCCAAAAAAGTAACCAAAAAGCTTTTTTATTGTACAAGGCAATTTGACTTCTCCTTCGTCGAAGGTCAACCGCTGATAAAATAAACGCAAATGCTGATTGCCTTCCCTTCGTTTATTTTACAGCTATTGCTGTGTCCAATAAAACCTAACTCTATTCGGTCGCATCTTTGTGTTCCAGGTCTATTCTATTTAGAATTTATTAAAATAAAAAAACGTTTCCAAAGCCCAACTTTGGAAACGTAATAAAAAAACAAATAAGGAGAAATAGCTTAATTATTTTTGAAGTGCTGCTCGCGCTCAGCGTCTTTATCAAAAGCTTTAATGATATCTTTCACTAAGCGGTGACGCACCACATCTTCTGCAGAAAGATGCACCATGCCGATGCCTTCAATACCGTCTAAAATCTGCATGGTTTTCTTCAAACCGGATTGCTGGTTTTTAGGCAAATCTATCTGCGTCATATCACCGGTGATGATACACTGCGCTGATGGTCCGATACGGGTTAAAAACATTTTTAACTGTAAAGTCGTGGCATTCTGTGCTTCATCCAGAATCATAAAGGCGTTATCCAGGGTACGACCGCGCATATAAGCCAGTGGTGCCACTTCAATAACACGGTTTTGCATATAATACGCCAGTTTATCCGGCGGAATCATATCGTCCAGTGCGTCGTATAACGGACGTAAATATGGGTCTATTTTTTCTTTTAAATCACCGGGTAAAAATCCCAGACTTTCACCGGCTTCCACAGCAGGTCTTGTCAGAATGATTTTCTTCACCGATTTATTTTTCAGCGCACGAACGGCTAAGGCCACCGCAGTATAGGTTTTTCCGGTTCCGGCAGGTCCGATAGCAAATAAGATGTCGTTGTTTTCAGAAGAATCCACGAGCTTTTGCTGGTTTTCGGTTCGGGCACGAACCAGTGTGCCGTTGTTGCCATACACCAGCACATTATCCTGAAACTGCGGGAAATTCGTTTCATACGGATTTCTGCCATGCAGGATTTCCTCGATGTGCTGGTCGGAGATTTTTCCGTAGCGTTCGAGGTATTCCACGAGCTGGTGTACTTTTTCGCTGAAAATTTCCAGGTCTTCCTGTGAGCCGGCAACTATTATTTTATTGCCTCTTGCGCTGATGTTAAGCCTGTTAAATTCTTTTTTCAGAATTTTAAGCTTGTTGTTGTTGAAACCGAAGAACTCTACCGGATCGACAGTTTCTAATTTAATAGTTAGTTCGCTCAATTATTTTCTTATTTTTGTTTTCGAATACAAAGAATATTTTTTCACTTCCTTTGTATTGCTGAATATTGTTATCAATTTGAAAATAGCATAAAATTTTAAATGGCAGTAATAACGTTATTAACAGACTTTGGAGATAAAGACTACTATGTGGGCTTATTTAAAGGCGATTTATACGCTTCCAGCCCCTCTGCCAAGATTGTGGATATCTCACATTCCATACCGCCGTACGATATTGTTACCGGCGCTTTTTTTCTGAAAAATGTATACGCACATTACCCGAAAGGCACTATTCACATTGCCAGAGTATATGAACAGGGCCTGGGAAAACAAAAATTACTGGCCGCAAAGTACCAGAATTACTACTTCATTGCTCCGGATAATGGTTTTCTGACCTTGGTATTTGATGAAAAACCGGATTTGATTGTAGAGATTGATATGAAGCAGGCAAAACTGAATACGCTGGAAGAGTATTACTGCCGTGTGGTAAAAGAAATTACGTTTAATAACAACATCGGTTCTATCGGTATTGCCACTTCTGATTATGTGGAAAAAAGAGCCATGATGCCGGTGCTGCAGGAAGATAAAATTATTGGTAATGTCATTTATGTAGATAATTTTGGCAATGCAATTACCAATATTCATGTGGATGAAATCAAAAGGTTTGATAAGAACAAACAGATGCGTATCAATTACCGCAAATATGATTTTATCGATCGGATGGTAGAAAATTATACAGATGTTCCGCAAACATATAGTTTAGCGAGATTTAATTCGCTGGGATATCTTGAATTGTGTATTAACTGCGGTAATGCCGCCGATTTGTTAGGTTTAACAAAAGGCGATGCCGTGCAAATATTATTTGAATGATTATCAGAATAGTAAAACTGACGATGCGGGAAGAAGAAGTGGAAACGTTTAAAACGTACTTCGCTACCGTGTGCGATACCATCCGCCATCAGGAAGGCTGTAATTTACTGCAGGCCTGGCAGGATATAAATAATCCGTCCATTTTTTTTACCTATAGTTTGTGGGATAGTGAAGTCTATCTCGATAAATACCGGGATTCTGCTTTCTTTTTGCAGTTCTGGAAAACGGTAAAACAATGGTTTGGTGCCAAAGCAGAAGTGTGGAGTTTTGATAAAATAGTGGATTTGCCTTAAAGGTCTGTCCCGATAACTATCGGGATGGATTTACAAGATTAATGAATGATTGGATACTTATAATCCCGAAATCTTTAAATCCAATAAATCCCAATTCTGACAAAAAATAAATATGAAAGATATACAACTTAACGATTATGAAATAATTTTTGATGATTCTTTGGAATCGGTAAAGGATTTTATGTCTGCGGCTAATTATTCTTCCGTTTTTGTTTTAGTGGATGAAAACACAAAGCTGCATTGTTTACCTGTTTTAGGTAAAGTCATTTCCTCATATACTGTAATTGAAACAAAAAGCGGAGAAACAAATAAAAATCTTAGTACCTGTGAAAGTATCTGGCAGCAGTTGATAGAACATAATGCCGACAGAAAAACACTATTTGTAAATCTCGGCGGTGGCGTAATAGGAGATATGGGCGGCTTTGCGGCAAGTTGCTACAAACGCGGTGTTGATTTCATCAACATTCCTACAACTTTGTTATCGCAGGTAGATTCATCCATCGGCGGTAAATTAGGCATCGATTTTAAATATGGAAAAAATTTAATCGGCTTGTTCCGGAATCCGAAAGCGGTTTTTATTTCTCCGGTATTTTTTAAAACATTACCGCAGCGCCAGTTTATTAACGGATGGGCAGAGATTTTCAAACATGGGTTGATTCAGGATCAGGATCAGTGGCAGCAATACAAAGAAATGGATGTGCTGCATACAGACATGAATGATATCGTCTTTCATTCTTTACAAATAAAAAAAGCAGTAGTAGAAGCGGACCCTTTTGAAAAAGGATTGCGCAAGATTTTGAACTTCGGACATACCATTGGACATGCAATAGAAGCGTACTCTTTGGAAAATGAAAAAGATAGTTTACTGCACGGAGAAGCCATCGCCATCGGTATGATTTGCGAGGCTTATCTCTCTGTAAAAAAATCAGGACTGACAGAAAGCGAACTGGAAGAAATTAAGACAGTGTTGCTGAAGCATTTTCCTAAATATGATATCACTGACTTTGATACGGAAAAGTTGCTGACCATTATGAGCATTGATAAGAAAAATGAAGGTGCTACTATCCTCGCTGCCTTGCTTCCTGAAATCGGTAAATGCGAATACAATATAGAAATCTCCGCAGAAGAAATTATAGAAAGTCTTGCTTTCTATATTTCTCTATAGCTGCAAAATTTATTTTTTTATCCTTTTTAATTCCTGCCATTTCTGCTCGTTCATACTTTCATCCAGATTTGGATTATAGCCCTGCTGTTTAGTGCCGATGTATTCTCCGTCGTTATTCATCCAGTATTGATTGGCTCCTTCCTGCACTTTATAGTTTTTGCCGGTTTCCGTATTTTGTACATTCGTACGTTCGTAAATACCATCTATGGTTCTTTCCTGTTGTCTGTCGCTGGCCGCATCATTCGCTTTCCAGTTACTCATAATCGCATCGTTGATGGCATTTGATTTATTGATGTGTGCAATCTGTGAAGCTTCAAAAGCCGCCTGGTTAGCCGCCATTTTTTTGTTGAATGCCGCCCAGCTTTGCCCGCAACGTTGTGCTTCTTCTTTGTTATATGCTATAATCGGTTCGATATTATATCTCGTGTTTGCCAGAGAAAAAATATATTGTTTTTTGGCCGTTTCAAAATACGCGGGTTCTGCATCCAAACCGGATGACATATAATACCAGTTCTGCATGGTTTGCGAAGTGCTTGCATTCACATGTATGATTAAAAAATAAGGATTTCCATTTTGGTATTTCCATTCCGTGCCGTATGCTTTTACTTCGGAAGTGCTTGGAAGAGCTTTAAATAATTGGTCACTATACCATTTATCCATTTTTGATACTTCGGGCAACTCATAAGATTTTATATAAGTTAATCCATTTTTTGCACCTACCGGTACAAAATCCTCTTGTATCAATGTTTCAATATCCGGTAATGAACGCTGTTGGGTCTGAGAATAGGCATATTGTAAACTCTGGTTGTAATTAATCATAAAAGAACGAAGTGCAAAATCAGTTACCTTAACACCGTGTGGACCGGTGATACCGCCTTTCACAAATTTCCAGCCGGCAGGCATTGGCATAATGGCGGCCACACCACCTTTCCCGTCACCTATCTCATTCATTACCAGTTTTTCCCAGTATCCGTTAGATTTTGCTCCGGACGTTTTGGAGTCAGACGAACCTGCCGGATTTTCAGATGCATTGTTGTTTCCGGATTTTTTGGCGTCACTGTTTTGGCAACTTGCAATGCTTAATGAAAGCAACAGAAGTACATAGTATTTACGCATAGCTATATGGTTTGATATCTAAGTTAATAATTATTTTTTTCTATAGCAAATGGAGAGCTAATCTATTTGAAATATTATGCGTTAAAATTTCGATAAAATCTTATCTTGCACAAAAAAATAGCTATGGCAACTGTAACATTAAAAGGCAACGAAATTCATACAAACGGAAGCTTACCCGCAGTAGGCGATTCACTGGCAAGCTTTAGTCTGGTGGCTTCAAACCTGTCAGAAAAATCTCCGGGAGATTTTGAAGGAAAAAGATTGGTTTTAAACATCTTCCCGAGTATTGATACCGGCACCTGCGCGGCATCGGTACGTCATTTTAACGTGGATGCATCTAAACTGGAAAATACAACCGTTTTGTGTATTTCTAAAGATTTACCTTTTGCATTGAACCGTTTTTGCGGTGCGGAAGGAATTTCAAACGTAGAAACTTTATCGGCATTCAGAAGCAATGCATTTGATGACATTACATTTATCGACGGACCTTTAAAAGGGTTGTTAAGCAGAAGTGTAATTGTTGCAGATGAAAACGGAAAAGTAATTTATACAGAACAAGTAGCGGAAACCGTGAATGAACCAAACTATGAAGCGGCATTGGCTGCACTGAAATAATTATCTCATCTTGCAGATATAGAGCACACGGAATTTTCGTGTGCTTTTTTTATTCTATCAATACGCCCATTTTGCCCATCTGGTAATCACGGTAAGCTTCCAGTATTTCCGTTTCAGAGTTCATGACAAACGGCCCTTGGGCAATTATTTTTTCACCTATTGGTTCGCCGCTCATCAAAAGGCATCTTGTGTCTTCTATGAATTCGATAGATATAGCTTCCCCATCCGTTTTAAACTGAATGAAGTTCTTACCGGTGATTTCCCGTTCATTTATTTTGACAAGACCATCCAGTAAATACAAAAATACGTTGTGTGAAGACGGGAGCGGAATGGTGATTTTGCCGTTTTGTTTCCCAAAAACCGTAAATGAATTGATAGGGGATAAAGTCGGAATCGGTCCTTTGATATCATGCAAATTTCCAGAAATAATATTAACGGTAACCGTATTGTTATCATTCATATAAACAGGCGTATCTTCCTTTTTCAGCGGAAAATAAAATGGCTGTTCCTTCTTGTTTTTTGCAGGAGAATTAATCCACATCTGAATGATTTCCATTTCATAGGCCAGCGGTCGTTCACTGTGGACAATGCCCATACCTGCATGCATCCATTGCGTGCCGCCTTCACTTACTTTTTCGTCATTGCCTCTGCTGTCGCGGTGATGGCTGCCGCCTTTAAATACAAAGGTAACCGGCGCAAAACCACGATGCGGATGAGGACCCACACCCGTTTGATGCAGTGGAATATTTTCATCAAAGAAAGTATGTGCGTGGTGCAGCAAAACAAAGGGATCAAAATAATCCAGTTCTGCGGATGGCAGCGGCTGCCGCACTTTTAAGTCGCCCATGTTGTATAGGCGTGCAGGAATTACCTGATGTATACTTCTGTTTGTCATTGTGAAAATTTAGTAATTATGAATTGAAATGCGGAAAATGTTAGATATCGCCTAATTGCGGACGAATTACAATATCTTCTACCACTGAAAATTTGCTAAGTTGAGTAACTGCATAAACTAATTCCGCTACATCTTCTGCTTTGCTGAATCTGCTTTCCGGTAAATCTGTTCCCTGCCAGGAATCTGTAAGCGTAGCGCCCGGCAAAATGGAAGTTACTTTTATATTGTGCGGTTTCAGTTCTTCTCTCAGTGTTTTAGAAAAACCCAGCAAAGCAAATTTTGAAATGGAATAACTGCCGCCGTTTTCATAAGCTTTCATACTGGCTACCGAACACATATTGAAAATATAGCCGTCTTTTTGTTCAATAAATCTCGGTGCTAATTTTTTAGTCAGATAATATGCACTGTATAAGTTGGTATTTATCGTTTTTTCTAAAATGCCGTCTTCTTCTTCTGTAATTTTTCCGGGCAAAAAGATACCGGCATTATTAACCAGAATATCTATTTTGTCGAATGTTTGGAGAATAAAGTCGCCGAATCGTTGAATTTCTTCTTTTTTAGACACATCACAAGAAAAAGTAATAATACCAGCATGCTGTTTTTTCAGTTCACTCAGTTTTTGTTCATCTCTGGAGCAGACGATTACCTGATGGCCGGCAGCGGCAAACTTCTCCGCAATAGCCTTTCCGATTCCTCTGCTGGCACCTGTAATTACAATATTCATATCTGTTTGTCGCTTTTTTTTTATCAAAGCCCTGGAAACTGGCTTTGTTAATGTCATAAAATTATAAATTCTTTTGGCTTTTGGCTTTTACTTTTTACTAATTACTAAAAATAGACTATTTTTACCACTTTTAAAAAAGGGAAAACATTCATGGCAGAATACATTCATGCTTCCGGAGGTCCGATATTTCACATTGGTAGATACATACTGATGATAAAACGCTGTTTCACAAGACCGGAACGAGCTGCTATGTACTGGAAAGAAACCTTGCGTCAGATGTCTAATATCGGTGTGGGTTCTGTGATGATTATCATTCTGATTTCATTTTTTATTGGTGCGGTTTCTGCGGTGCAGTTTGCCTACAACCTTTCGGGCTCCATGGTGCCGATGTATTACGTGGGTTATGTGGTGAAAGAATCCCTGATTCTTGAATTGGCTCCAACCATCTCCGGTTTGATTTTAGCCGGTAAAGTAGGCTCTAACCTTTCTTCTGAATTGGGCACCATGCGTTTGACAGAACAAATCGATGCTTTGGAAATAATGGGCGTGAATACCATTTCTTACCTGATTGGTCCTAAGCTGGCAGCTGCGGTTACTATGATTCCTATACTGGTTGTTATCTCTGCAATAACCGGTATTTTTGGCGGTTTAGTAGCAGGTGATTTAACAGGATATGTTTCCAGCGTTGATTTTACACAAGGTATATTAATGAATTTCGTGGCGAAGAATATTTACATCATGCTGACCAAAGCAGCTGTTTTCGGGTTTTTGCTGACTTCCATTTCCTGCTATCAGGGCTTTTATGCCTACGGTAGTTCTATTGAAATAGGAAAAGCCAGTACCAAAGCAGTGGTGTTAAGCAGTATTATGGTGTTAATCGCAGATTTCGTGTTAGCCTGGTTGTTGTTAAATTAAAAGATAGTAAAGAATGATTGAAGTAAAAGATGTACGAAAAGCTTTTGGAACACAGGAAGTGTTGAAGGGGATTTCTGTACTCTTTGAAGCAGGAAAGAATAATTTAATTATCGGAAAGAGTGGGTCGGGAAAAACCGTTTTGCTTAAATGCATAGTGGGTTTATTAACCCCGACAGACGGGCATATATTTTTTGATGGCAAGGATTATGTGGCGATGGGAATGAATGATAAGAATGAAATTCGCCGTGAATTAGGTATGTTGTTTCAGGGTGGAGCCTTATTTGATTCACTTACAGTGGAGGAAAATGTTCGTTTCCCGCTCGATATGTTTACCAAAATGCCGATGTCAGAAAAGAAAGACAGAGTAAACGAAGTATTGAAACGCGTAAATCTGGTGAATGCCAATGCGAAATACCCTTCACAACTTTCCGGCGGTATGCAAAAACGTACCGGTATTGCAAGAGCCATCGTAATGAATCCGAAATACCTGTTTTGCGATGAGCCGAATTCCGGTTTAGATCCGCAAACATCTATTGTAATCGACGAATTAATCATGGAGATTACGGAAGAATATCAAATCACCACTATTACCAATACACATGACATGAACAGTGTAATTACCAATGGTGATAAAATTATTTTTCTGCATGAAGGTTCCAAACACTGGGAAGGAGACAAGGTTTCTTTATTTGAATCAGATAACAAAGAACTGATAGATTTTATATTTGCATCCGATTTCTTAAAAGAAGCACGTGATGCAAGGCACGATAGATTAATATCAAAATTATCCAAATAAAATATGAGCATTTTAGTAAATAAGAACTCGAAAGTAATCGTACAAGGTTTTACAGGAAAAGAAGGAACTTTCCACGCTACACAAATGATAGAATACGGCACCAATGTAGTAGGTGGCGTAACTCCGGGCAAAGAGGGTACAACCCATTTAGATAAACCTGTGTTTAATACCGTTGAAAATGCGGTTAAAGCAACAGGCGCTGATGTATCTATCATTTTTGTTCCCCCGGCTTTTGCAGCAGACGCTATCATGGAAGCAGCAGATGCAGGTATTAAACTAATTGTAACCATCACGGAAGGTATTCCGGTGCAGGATATGATTAAAGCAAAAAAATATGTTACAGATAATGGCGTGCGAATGATAGGACCAAACTGTCCGGGCATCATCACAGCGGATGAAGCTAAAATCGGTATCATGCCGGGTTTTGTATTCAAAAAAGGAAAAATCGGTATCGTTTCTAAATCAGGCACATTGACATATGAAGCAGCAGATCAGGTGGTAAAAGCCGGTTTTGGTGTGTCTACAGCAATCGGTATCGGCGGCGACCCGATTATCGGCACTTCTACCAGAGAAGCGGTGGAAATGTTTATGAACGACGACGACACAGAAGCTATTGTTATGATTGGTGAAATTGGCGGAAGCATGGAAACAGATGCGGCACGCTGGATAAAAGATAATTTAAGAAAACCGGTGATTGGTTTCATCGCAGGACAAACAGCACCGAAAGGCAGAAGAATGGGGCATGCAGGTGCTATTGTTGGCGGAGCAGATGATACAGCGGCAGCTAAAATGAAAATTATGGCAGAATGCGGTATTCATGTCGTAGACTCACCGGCATTTATCGGTAAAACCGTAGCAGAAGCATTAGCAAAATAATACACACAGATAGATGAACAATTGAGCAGATTGAATTTTCAAACTGCTTTTTTGTTTTATTAACTTTGCTACCCAATTTCTTTACGTTATTTTGTGCAGAGAATTTATAAAATACGTTGTTTTATTCTGAATAAGGGTAAATATTAAAATGAAAACATCTTTCATGCTCGAATATCCCTGGTGGTTTTTGCTGTTTTGTATAGCAACAGGTATTTTATTTGCCTATATTTTATATGGCAGAAAGAAGTTTGTTTTCTCTGAAAATGAACATAAATGGTGGCGATATGGATTGGCATTCCTGCGGTTTTTATCCACCAGTTTGATTGCTTTTTTATTGTTGTCTTTATTAATCAAAACGAAAAGAACGGAAGAGGAAAAACCTATTATACTGTTATTGCAGGACAATTCTTCTTCACTAAATGTATCATTTGGGAATTTCTCCAAAGAAAAGTATGCGCAGCAATTACAGACACTGCAGGAAAAAATAAAAGATAAATATGAACTGGTTTCTTATAATTTCGGTGATGCATTAACAGATTTTAAATCGCCCGCTTATACGGAAAAAGAAACCGATATTTCCAACGCCATAGATGAAGTTTTTACCCGACATGGCTCACAAAATATCGGCGCGCTTATTTTGGCATCCGACGGAATTTTCAACAAAGGAAATTCTCCGTTGTACAATAGAAATGCATTAAGCATTCCGTTTTATACCATCGCACTCGGTGATACTTCCATCAAAAAAGATGCACTCATAAAAAGCGTGCGCTACCCGGAAATCGTCTACCTCGGTGATCAGTTTACCATCAATGTGCAGATAGAAGCCAACCACCTGCAGGGGCAAAGTACCGTGCTGGAAATTACGGCACCGGACGGAAAAGTGATTTTAAATAAAGTTATCAGTATCACAGAGGACAGATTTACTTTTCAGACAGATGCCGTGGGTGATGCCCTGAAACCGGGTGTGTTGCAGTACAGAATAAAACTGAAAACACTAGCCGGCGAAACGATTACTGAAAATAATTATGACATAGCTTATGTGGAGGTGATAGACGGACGTCAGAAAGTGCTGATGCTCTACGATGCCCCGCACCCTGATGTGAAGGCATTCAGAAATGCCATCGAACAAAACAAAAACTATCAGTTTGAAGAAGCAGATATTAAAAACTATAACGGCAATTATAAAGAGGATGATTTAATTATTCTGCATGGATTGCCATCCAACGGAGCAGCCGCAAAAATTAATTTGATTTCGGAGATCATTGCATCCGGTACGCCTTTATTTTTTGTGCTTTCTGCCAATACCAACCTGGCTCAGTACAATAGTTTACAGCAAATTTTACAGGTAACGGGTTCGTCGCTGAATGGTAATGACGTTTATCCGATTTACAATCCTGCGTTCTCCAAGTTTACACTTAGTGAAACCGCAGATAAAACCATTCAAACCTTACCGCCATTGCTGGCACCTTTTGGAAAATACCTGATTGCCACCACATTGGATATTTTTTACAAACAGAAGATTGGCTCAGTTCCAACCGGAAATCCGTTGATTGCATTTAATGAAGTAAACGGGAAAAAAACAGGAATCATATGTGGCGAAGGTATCTGGCGCTGGCGATTGACAGAATTTGCTCAAACCAAAAAATTTGATGCTACCGATGAAATCATTAACAAGTGCATACAGTATTTAACCGTAAAAGGAGATAAGCGCCGTTTCCGCGTACATACCCCGAAGAATGTATTTAATGCCAACGAAGCGATACAGATAGATGCAGAATTGTATAACGAAAGTTATGAACTGGTGAACGATGTGGATGCCAACTGTGTGGTAAAAGGCGACAATGGCAAAGAGTATGCCTATACTTTTGATAAAACGATTAACGCATATACCTTAAATGCAGGAGTTTTGCCGGTAGGGAATTATACTATCAATGCAAAAGCTACCTACAAAGGAAAAGCGAATGCGGCAACGAGCAATTTCTCTGTTCGCCCGGTAATTATTGAGACATTGAATACACAGGCAAATCATCAGTTATTGAACATCATCTCCACACAATCCGGAGGAAAATCGTACACTCCGGCAACGATGTCCGGCATCGCGGATGATATAGAAAAAAATGCTACTATAAAATCCATTCTGTATGATACTTTTAGTACACGCCCTCTGATTGACATGAAATGGTTGTTTTTTATCATTCTGTTACTGTTGATAAGTGAATGGTTTATTCGTAAATACAATGGAAATATTTGATACTTTTACACCATAATTAATTCAGACAGTATGAAACATTTAGTAAAATTTATCATCGTTTTTATTGTTTTTGCTCAGGCACAGCAGGTAAAAGCTGTGGAAAAAGGAGATTTTCATGTAAATCTGACGACCAATTTAGGGCACCATAGTTTTATTCCTGTGTATGAACTGAAGGCATTTAACGGAACCAAAGGTAAATTTGAAAAATTTGGCTTTATTCCCGGAGTGACGATGAATATGGATTATGCAGCAAGCCCATATTTCAGTATAGGCGGTTGGTTTACTTTTTCGGGAAGATCCTATACCAAAGATTCCAGCAGTGTATTATTTGATTTGAAATACAGAAGTTTTGGAGTGGGAATGCGGGGTGTATTCCATTTATATCAGTTGATTTCTGAAAAAGGCAATACCAAACTCGACGCAGATAAATTCGATGTATACATTCCCTTAGCTGTTGGAGGAGGATTTCGTTTGAAAAGCAAAGGAAGTTCACTGGCAGAGTTTCAGAAATTTAAAGGTGGTGCTATCGTTGGTTCCGGTATTGGTATGACGTATTATTTTGTAGAACATATCGGTGCTAACATAGAAGCTGGCTATTGTGAAGGATCTTACGCTAAGATTGGTTTAGCGTTTAAGTTTTAAATAATCGGTTGAAAATAACGAAGTCTTGCCAAATGGTGAGACTTTTTTTATTTTTAACTTTTTAATTATGCATAAATATTCTTTTTTATATTTAGCAAAGATTAAAAAGTATCATGGAAAAGAAATATATCCTTGCGTTTGACCAGGGAACTACCAGCTCTCGCGCCATTCTATTTGATAAAAACGCCAATATCGTCTCCGTTGCACAGCGCGAGTTCACTCAGATTTTTCCTCAGCCAGGCTGGGTAGAGCACGACCCGAATGAAATATGGCAGTCGCAAATTGAAGTGGCTCGTGAGGCAGTGGCAAAAGCCAATATACAACCAAGGGAAATTGCAGCTATCGGTATCACCAATCAGCGGGAGACCGCCATTATTTGGGATAAGGAAACCGGTAAGCCGATTTATAATGCTATTGTATGGCAGGACAGACGTACCGCAGGTTTCTGTGATGAGCTGAAAGCCAGGGGGCTGGAAGCTTATGTGAAAGAAAATACCGGCCTGGTGATTGATGCCTATTTTTCCGGTACCAAAATCAACTGGATACTGAATAATGTGGAAGGAGCTAGACAAAAAGCCCATGAAGGAAAATTATGTTTTGGTACCGTAGATACCTGGCTCATTTGGAATCTGACAAAAGGAAAAGTACATGCCACTGATTTTAGTAATGCCTCCCGTACATTAATATATAACATCAAGGATTTAAAGTGGGATGAAATGCTTTTGCATGAACTGGATATTCCGGCTTCTTTACTACCGGAGGTATTGCCATCTTCCGGGAAGTTTGGACTTACAAATCCGGATGTATTCTTCGATTTAGAAATTCCAATAGCCGGTGTTGCCGGAGATCAGCAAAGTGCATTGTTCGGACAAACTTGCTTTGAACCGGGTATGGCAAAAAATACCTATGGCACCGGTTGTTTTATGTTAATGAACACAGGCACAGAGCCCGTGACATCTAAACATGGTTTATTAACAACGATTGCCTGGTCGGTAGACGGGAAGGTGGAATATGCATTGGAAGGAAGTGTGTTTATAGCGGGGGCGGCCATTCAATGGTTGCGCGACGGACTTAAACTGATAGACACAGCACCGGATTCAGAATATTATGCTATGAAAGTGGAGGATACGGGTGGTGTATTTGTAGTGCCTGCCTTTGCCGGACTGGGCGCACCATATTGGGATATGTATGCCCGGGGAGGTATTTTCGGACTAACTCGCGGTACGCGAAAAGAGCATCTGATTAGGGCTACACTAGAGTCACTAGCATTTCAAACCTATGATATTCTGGAGGTTATGGAAAAAGATGCAGGGATTCAGTTAAGAACATTAAAAGTAGATGGTGGCGCCTGTTCTAATAACCTGCTGATGCAGTTTCAGTCGGATATTCTGGAAGTGAAAGTAGAACGCCCTAAAGTAATTGAAACGACAGCATTGGGTGCAGCTTATCTGGCAGGCCTGGCAATTGGCTTTTATAAAAAGGATGAATTAGCAGCCAATGAACATATAAATGCTTGTTTTGAACCGAAAATGAAAGATGAAAAGCGATTAAAATTGCTGAAAGGATGGAAAAAAGCAGTAGAAAGAACAAAAGACTGGGAGGATAACTAACAGATTTATCAACAGTTAGGTATAGATTTATTAAAATTGGATTAATGATAAATCTAAATGATTAGCTTATCTTTGCACTTAATTAAACCAATTAAAATGAAAAAATTATTCGTATTATTCGCTGCTGCTACACTTTTCGTAGGTGTTCAGGCTTGCAAACAAAAAGAAGAAGCTGCTACTGAAGAAGCTACTGAAGTAACAACTGAAGTTGTTACAGATTCAACTGCTGTTGTAGATTCAGCTGCTGTTGTTGCACCTGCTGCTGATTCAGCTGCTGTTGCAAAATAATTCGGTACCAGTACAGAATTATAAAGTCCCGATTTATCGGGACTTTTTTATTTTCACCATTGTTGACAAATTTTAACACTTAAACTATTGGTATTTTTTAAAAATGATTTATTTTTGACCCAATTAAACCAATTTAAAATGAAAAAATTATTCGTATTATTCGCAGCTGCAACACTTTTCGTAGGTGTTCAAGCTTGCAAACAAACAGCTGAAGAAACAACTGAAGCTGCTACTGAAACTGCAACTGAAGCTACAGAAGCTGTAACTGAAGCTGCTACTGCTGCTACTGACAGTGTTTCTGCTGCTGCAGGTGCTGCTGTTGACGCTGCTGCTGGTGCGGTAGACAAGGCTGCTGAAGCTGGTAAAGCTGCAGTAGACAAAGCTGCTGATGCTGCTAAAGATGCTGTGAAGAAATAATCTTCGAATAGCAAAAAACAGAGGCCTCTCCATTGGAGAGGCTTTTTTTATAATTCAGAAGTATGATTTTTATGAAAATGTAAACTTAATTTGACAGTAGAATTTTAAAAAATACTTTCAATTTAAATTTAAAATAGTACTTTTGCACCTCAAATTATGGCGAGGTAGCTCAGATGGTTAGAGCGCAGGATTCATAACCCTGAGGTCAGGAGTTCAATTCTCCTTCTCGCTACTTTAAGAAACCCTCTGATTATCAGAGGGTTTTTCTTTTTAGTGTTTTTTTTGCACGAAATGCTAATTTTTAGAGTGAGGATGCGGAGTGAGGTTTATCTAAATCATCTTTACCAAAAATTCTAACATTATGTGTTGCTTTATCAATCGCAGATGCAATTTGAGAATCTATATAATGATTTTTTAATACATCTTCGGTAGTGTGTGAAGTTAACAAGCCAGTTTCTACGCCGACAGCTTCATTTAACCAACTTATGAATGTTTTTCGTAGTGTACTCAAACTAATATCTCTTTTAATACCTGCTGCAATTCTATAATGTGTAAATGCTTTTGACAAGGCATCCATTATAGTTTGCGCCGATTCCACTCTTTCAGGATGTAGAATATATCCGTTGCGATTGATTTTATCAGGATAACCTAATTCATACAATAGATTGGCAAAATCAGGATATATTGGAAAGTATTTCTTAGCATCATCGTTATTATTCCTTCTATTGACTTTTAGATTATGGACTTCAAACGATAGGTTTCCGCTTATTGTCATTACCATATCATTCCATTTCAAGTTGACGACTTCTTCTCGTCTGCCACCAGTATATAGACACAGCCAAAATCCAATCTTTAGATAGTCTTTATACATGTTTTTAACCTCACCCTTGCCACCTAATTGTTGATACGGACTTGCTGTATCAACAGCATTAATGATACTTAAAAATTCTTCTTTTGAGATGGAGATAATATTCTTCTTAGCAACAGATTTAGATTCATATTCTGCAAACGGGTTTTTCATATCAATCTCTTCTACATCTATTAGGTATTTAAAAAACCTTTTCAATGCTGCCAAACACTTATTGAATGTTTTCCCTTCATACTTCTTTTTCTTTAATGCCTTATAAAAATCAGATACATCATATTTATCTATATCCATCACTCTTATATTGTGTATGTTTATTCTTTCACTAATTACTCCAGCAAAAAACTTACAGAATCTTAGAGATTCATTTATATGACCTTTAGAGACCGACTTCTTATTTTGCTCTAATTCATGGTTGCCTTCAAGGTAATTTTTATACTTTAATAGCGCACCAGCTAATGAATAATCATTGCCGTCCGTTGTGACCTTTATGCGAGTATAATTCGTGGCATTAAGTTGTTTTTTAAATTCAATTGCTTGTACGACGGCATCATTGTAATCGTCAGTATCAAAGATTTTTACTTTAACTCTATTCTTTGTATTAGGGACGTGAATTCTGATTCTATAATTCTGTTCGTCATAATGTGAACAACCTGCGTTATCTTTCTTGCAGATATTGCAATATACTTTCATGCCAGTATAAGGCTTCTTTGGTAATTTTAGTTTTTTCATCTTGTTATACTTTTTAAAAATGTTTTATCATTGTTATTTATCGGTTTAACCACCGTTGTTGGCAAGCATGCTTTTTCAGAAGCCAATTCATGTATTACCATACCTGATATGATTTCATTTTTTTCAATCATTCGGTATTTATCTGACCATGTATTCGGATAGGTTTTTCTTAATTCTTTAGCATAGATTTTACCTAATAGAATTAACCAATCAATCTTATAAACATGGCTGCTTTTACCGAACTTGTGAATTGAAACTTTATGTTCTGTTAGCCATTTGATAGCTGCATCATTTTTCTTCTTTAAGATTGCAGCAATTTCACTAATACTAATTAGTGGAGATTCAGCACCGATTGACATTTGGTGAATGAATTTGATTCGTTGTTATTTTACACATAAGAGCATTTAACCTTCTTAACATGTATTAAAGATACAAAGTGTTAAGAACCAGGACAATAGGTTTGGGTTTAATTCCTGGAGTTTCTTTATTTATCCAAAACTACTCCATTGTATTCAATGTATCAAGTCTAATTTCGGCACACAATATTAATAAATTGTAAACCACCGTTAACACATATTAGAATTGACTTTACTTATTTTTGTCTATATTTGGCTCAATGAAATTTTTCACAATCATATTTAGCATATACATTTTGGTGCTTTCACTTGCGCCGTGTAGCGATAGTGTTGAATGTGATGAGGGAAATAAATCTGAACAATCTCATAACAGCCACAAGCACGAAAACGAAAATTGTACGCCGTTTTGTATTTGTGCTTGTTGCGGTCAGCCTGTTACAAGTAAAATTAATTATCCAGTAGCACAAACTATTTTAAAGCCTGAAATCTTTAATAAAAGTATAGCAATATACAATCAAACATTTAGCTCTCAATTTAGTGCCAGTATTTGGCAGCCACCTAAAATTTCTTAATCGTTTATTCTGTTGCATTACGCTGTAATGCTTTTTATGCTTATTGATTCATTCGATACGGCATTATTCACGATTATTAAATTTTAACTATGTTAGACAAAATCATTCATTTTAGTATAAAAAATAAATTCATTATTGGCTTAATGACTTTATTACTTATTATTTGGGGTTTGTGGAGTGCCACAAAATTACCTATTGATGCCGTACCTGATATAACTAATAATCAGGTACAAATAATTACTATTTGTCCTACTTTGGCAGGTCAGGAAGTAGAACAATTAGTTACGTTTCCTATTGAACAAAGTATTGTAAACCTACCTGATATTGAAGAAACAAGAAGTATATCAAGGTTTGGTTTGTCTGTTATAACAGTTGTCTTTGATGAGAAAGTAGATATATACTTTGCTCGGCAACTCATTAATGAGAAACTAAAAGAAGCAGAAGAAGATATACCAAAAGGCGTTGGCATTCCTGAATTAGCACCAGTTAGTACAGGACTTGGCGAAGTATATCAATATGTATTACATCCCAAAAAAGGTAGTGAAAATAACTATACTGCAATGGATTTGCGCACCATGCAAGATTGGATTGTAGCACGTCAAGTAAATGGTACAAAAGGAGTAGCAGAAGTCAATAGTTTTGGTGGCAAACTAAAGCAATATGAAGTTGCCATCAATCCTAATCGACTAAAAGCAATGGGTATAACTATACCTGATATTTTTAATGCCTTAGAAAAAAACAATCAAAATACTGGCGGTGCATACATCGACAAAAAACCTAATGCATATTTTATTCGTGGTGTTGGTTTGGTTACTTCATTAGAAGACGTAAAAAATATTGTTGTTAAAAGTAATGCCAATAGCGTACCAATTTTTATTAAAGATGTAGCAGAAGTAAAATTTGGCAATGCTGTTCGGTACGGTGCTATGACATATAACGGTGAAGTAGATGCAGTTGGTGGTGTGGTAATGATGCTAAAAGGCGAAAACAGCAATGAGGTTGTAAAACGCATCAAGGAGAAAATGATAACCATACAAAAATCATTACCTGATGACATAATAATTGAAGCGTATTTAGATAGAACAGATTTAGTAAAACGTGCTATATCAACAGTAGAGAAAAATCTTATTGAAGGTGCTTTAATAGTCATATTTGTTTTAGTGTTGTTTCTCGGAAATCTAAGAGCAGGTTTAATTGTTGCCTCTGCTATTCCATTATCAATGTTATTTGCATTAGCATTAATGAATGTGTTCGGTGTTAGTGCCAACTTAATGAGTTTAGGTGCTATTGATTTTGGTTTAATTGTAGATGGAGCTGTAATTATTGTAGAAGCCACCTTACACCATTTAGGGTTAAGGCAATCCGTACAGAAACTATCTCAATCAGAAATGGATGATGAAGTATTTCAGTCGGCTTCAAAAATCAGAAGTAGTGCTGCTTTTGGTGAAATAATAATCTTGATAGTGTATATACCTATTTTGTCTTTAATAGGTATTGAAGGTAAAATGTTCAAGCCAATGGCAATGACAGTTAGCTTTGCAATTTTTGGTGCATTGATATTGTCGTTAACTTATATACCTATGATGTGTGCTTTAATATTGCCTAAACAATTAAAACCACATGATACTATATCGGATAAAATGATGGCATTCTTTTACAAAATCTATCAACCATTATTAAATAAAGCTATTAGATTAAAGTACGTGCTGATAACAATTACAGTTATACTTTTTGCTACCTCATTATTTATATTTAGCAGAATGGGTGGCGAATTTATTCCGACACTTCAGGAAGGTGATTTTGCTTTTCATTGTATTTTACCACAAGGCACATCTCTTAGCCAAAGTTTAGAAACATCCATGCAAGCATCTCGAATTATAAAACAATTTGATGAGGTAAAAATGGTTGTCGGCAAAACTGGAGCAGCAGAAGTACCAACCGACCCAATGCCACCTGAAGCAACAGATATGATGATAATTCTTAAACCTCAAAAAGAATGGAAATCAGATAAAAGTTATGATGAATTAGCTGATGAAATCATCGAGCGATTAGAAGCTATTCCTGGCGTTTTCTTTGAGAAAAATCAGCCGATACAAATGCGATTTAATGAGTTAATGACAGGTATTCGACAAGATGTTGCAGTTAAAGTTTTCGGTGAAAATATGGACACACTTTTGGCGTATGCAAACAAAGTAGGCAAGATTATCCAAAAGGTAGATGGAGCAACAACACCAATGATTGAACGTGTAGATGGCTTACCTCAAATCAATGTAGAGTATGACAGAATGAGATTAGCAAACTACGGTTTAAATATTGAAGATGTAAACGATATTATCAGTACTGCATTTGCAGGAAAATCTACTGGAGTTGTATATGAGAATGAACGGAAATTTGATTTAGTAGTTCGTTTAGATAGTGCATATAGAAGTACCATTGACGATGTAAATAATTTATTTATACCTACATCATTTGGCAATCAAATACCGTTATCACAAGTTGCAAACGTATCTTATAAATTAGGTGCAGCACAAATTAGCCGTGAAGCAGGTAAGCGCAGAGTAGTCGTCGGTTTTAATGTAGATGAAAGAGATGTTCAAAGTGTTGTGGAGGAGATTCAGCACAAACTTACTGCTGAAATTAAATTGCCGTCAGGTTATTATTTCACTTATGGTGGTACGTTTGAAAATCTTCAAAAAGCATCTAAACGCTTAATGATAGCAGTACCAATTTCTTTATTGTTAATCTTTATGCTCTTATACTTCACGTTTAATTCTTTGAAACAAGCAACCTTAATTTTTACTGCTATTCCAATGAGTGCTATCGGTGGTGTTTTTGCTTTATTAATTCGTGGTATGCCTTTTAGCATTTCAGCAGGTATTGGCTTTATCGCATTGTTTGGCGTAGCGGTTTTAAACGGAATTGTTTTGATTGGCACATTTAACCAGTTAGAAAAAGATGGCTGGAATGACGTTGTTAGCCGTGTTATTGAAGGTACAAAAATTCGCTTACGACCAGTTTTAATGACAGCAACCGTAGCTTCATTAGGATTTTTACCAATGGCATTAAGTGGTAGTGCTGGTGCAGAAGTTCAGAAACCATTAGCAACAGTTGTAATTGGTGGTTTAATAACTGCTACTTTCTTAACCTTGTTTGTATTACCATTGTTATACATCATTTTCAATTCTAAAATTTCATTAAACAAAAAGCCAATGAAATCAATAACAAGCATCTTAGTAATACTATTATTATCTACACATTTTGCTAATGCACAAACCAATCAATTAAGTTTAGAAGAAATCACAAGTGTTGCACTAAAGAATAGTTCTAAACTAAAGGCAGATGAATTAGCAGTATTAGCAACTAAAAGTTTAAGTAAATCTGCAAAAGAAATACCTAAAACAAATTTCAATGTACAGTTAGGTCAATACAACAGTAAGAAATTTGATAATGCTTTTGAAATTTCACAAACGATTCCGTTTCCTTCTTTATTTTCAGCAAAGAGAGAAGCGGTTAAAGCAGAAGTTATTAGTAAAGAACTTTCTAAGCAGATAACTGAAAACGAAATTAAAGCGCAAGTACAAACGTATTATTATCAGTTAGTATTTTTTGAAAACAATAAAAACAAACTACTGCATTTAGACAGCTTGTATGTTGATTTTGTATACGCATCTGCTTTAAGATTTATAACTGGTGAAACAAAGCAATTAGAAAAAACAACAGCCGAAGCAAAAAGAAGTGAAATAAAATTATTGTTGCAAGAAAGCGAAAACAATATTACTGCAACGTATAATCTGCTAAAAATGTGGATGAATACAAGTGATGATTTTTCTATTGCTACTGTACAACCGTATCTACCATTGCAAACTGTTACAATTGTAGATACTAACTTGCTTGCACAAAATCCGATTATTAAAAAGATATTACAAGAAGCAACAGTTGCCGAACAAAATAAAAAAGTAGAGAAGGCAATTGGTTTACCTGATTTTACTTTTGGTTACAATAATCAATCTTTAATCGGCTTTCAAACGATTAATAATCAGGAAAAATATTTTAACGCTGGAAACCGTTTTCATGTTGGTTCTATTGGCATTGGCATACCACTTACATTTGGCGCAACTAAGGCAAAAATTAAATCTTTAGATTATCAAAAACAAGCATTACAAGCTACCGCACAAAACGAACAACATCAAATAGAAATTCAGTTGGTAAATGCGTTTCAGCAATACAACCAGTATATGTTGCAATATAATTATTATAAACAACAAGCATTGCCGACAGCAGCAGAAATAATAAAGGCAGCAAAGTTAGGTTATAAAACAGGTGATGCAAGTTATATTGAATATATACTGGCATTGCAAAATGAAACGGATGTAGAATTAAAGTATCTGCAATCTATTCATCAAATTAATCAAACAGTAGTTAATATCAATTATCTAATCAGTAAATAAACTAAGATGACAATCAATATAAAATCTTTAAACAATAAGTATTTAATGCTACTATTTGTAGTGCTACTTACTGCTTGTTCGCACAATGAAAGTGACGGACATAAACACGGCACAACACAAGAAGCTAAAGAAGAAAAAACAACAGGTGAAGTTGAAGAAGAAAGCACAGAAGCTACTATTGCATCGCTTACTGATGAACAAATCAAAACGGTAGGTATTCAGTTTGGCAGCATTGAACAAAAACAATTAACAGCTACACTTAAAGCTAACGGTGCATTGCGTGTGCCAAATAACAACAAAGCAAATGCAACATCTTTGTACGGTGGTGTTATTAAAACAATTAATGTTCAAGTCGGAAGCAATGTAAAAAGTGGTCAGGTAATTGCCACTATCACTAATCCACAGTTTATACAATTACAAGAAGAATACTTAACCGTGACAAGTAAAATTATTTATGCAGAACAAGAGTTGGCACGACAAAAAGAATTAAGTGATGGCAACGCAGGTGCTTTAAAAAATTATCAGAGTGCAGATGCAGAACTCAAAACATTGCGCACACGCAAAGCATCTCTGCAAGAACAAATACAACTCATGGGAATTAATCCGAGTAGTGTAAGCAATAATAATTTACGTTCTGCATTAGTAGTTAAAAGTCCTATTAGTGGTACAATCAGTAATGTGTTTTCTAAAATAGGAAGCTATGTAGATGTATCATCACCAGTTGCAGAAATTGTAGATAATAGTCAATTGCATTTAGACTTAAATATTTTTGAAAAAGATTTGCCGTTACTTAAAGTTGGTCAGGTAATTCACTTTACACTTACAAATAATCCTGTTAACGAATACGATGCTAAAATTTATAGTATAGGTACTACTTTTGAAAATGATAGCAAAACTATTCCTATACATTGTACTGTACAAGGTAATAAAACAGGTTTAATTGATGGTATGAATATTACTGCTATTGTGAGTTTAAATAATATTACAACAGCAGCCGTTCCAAATGAAGCTATTGTTGATGCAGAAGGTAGAAGTTTTATTTTTATTATTACTGATAAAAAACCTGATGAACATCACGATGAAGAAGAAGGACACAAGCATTCAGCAAATGAAAAACACGATGAAGAAAAAGAAAAACAACCAACTATTAATTTTGAGAGAATCGAAGTTGTAAAAGGTATTTCTAATATTGGTTATACTGCAATAACCACAGTAAATGAAATACCTAAAGATGCAAAGATTGTAACCAAAGGTGCATTCTTTGTCAATGCTAAATTAACTAATCAAGGTGAAGCACACGAACACTAAAATTAAATGCTATGAAGATAAATACTATAATGCCAGTTAAATTAATTCCGTTCTATCAATCCGAATTAAACAATGCAAAAGTATCATTTCAGAAAAATGAATTAGCTGTTAGTTGGAATCACTTAGAACGTGCGCACATCTTAGCACAACCTTATCCAATAGAACATACAGCAGTTCATTGGCAAATGCTTTTGTTCGGTATCAAAATTAAAGATACAAAAGAAGTCATTGGACAAATTCCACGATTGTTAGTCGGTGGTGTTAAATCATTTGTTGGCACAATACCTACTGGCAATACAGGTGGCGCAAATGTACCACCTTTAAAGGTAATGGAAATTCCAAACGACTTGAAAGAAATTATCAATAACACTAAAAATTAATATTCATCACTATTAAAAATAAATCAATGAAATCAATAATCAATTTAATTCTAATTACAGCAGCTTTATTTATGTTTTCAAATAATAGCACAGCACAAACACCAAATACAGTAGCAACAATTAAAACTAAAATCTATTGCGACCATTGCAGTAAATGCGAATCATGTAAATCTCGTATAGAGAAAACAGTAAAGAAACTAAAAGGAGTTAAAACTGTAACATTAGATGTGCCAAATTCAAGAATCAAGGTTTCTTACAATCCAACAGAAACAAAGATTAAAAGCATTAGAGACCAAATAAATAAAGCTGGTTATGATGCCGACGACCAAAAGGCTGCTGCTGAATATGTAGAACAATTAGATGGATGCTGTAAACAATAATTATATGGAACACAAGCATATTTACGATAAAGACGGCAAACAACTTTGCTGTACTCAGGAAGAAAAAATAAATCAACTTGCTGAAAAACACTCTGTTGAAGACGAACACCAACATACAGAAAGTCAAAGCACATTCAGGATGTTTTTACCAGCAATTATTTCTTTAGCATTGTTATTAATTGCCATTGTATTTGATAACTACATTACCCAATCATGGTTTACTGGATATATACGCATTGCATGGTATATTGTTGCTTATATTCCTGTTGGTTTTCCTGTACTTAAAGAAGCATTTGAGAGTATCAGCAAAGGCGAAATATTCTCTGAGTTTTTATTAATGAGTATTGCAACTATTGGTGCATTTGCTATTGGTGAATATCCTGAAGGTGTTGCTGTAATGTTGTTTTATGCAATCGGTGAAGTATTCCAAACATTAGCAGTTAAAAGAGCCAAAGCCAATATTAAAACATTACTTGACCAACGACCTGATACAGTAACCGTTTTGCAAAACAACGAAGCTAAAACAGTAAAAGCAGAAACGGTAAATATTGGTGATATTATACAATTAAAGTCAGGTGAAAAATTAGGTTTAGATGGTGAGTTACTTTCGGAAACTGCATCTTTCAATACAGCAGCGTTGACAGGTGAAAGCAAACCTGATACCAAACAAAAAGGTGAAATTGTTTTAGCAGGTATGATAAATCTAAATACAGTTTCTCAAATTAAAGTAACAACGGCATATAAAGATAGTAAGCTATCAAAGATATTAGAATTGGTACAAAATGCTACCGCACAAAAAGCACCAACAGAATTATTTATCAGAAAGTTCGCCAAAGTTTACACACCTATTGTTGTATTCTTAGCTGTTGCCATTTGTGTATTGCCAATGCTATTTGTTAGTGATTATGTATTTAGAGATTGGCTTTACAGAGCATTAGTATTCTTGGTTATCTCTTGTCCATGTGCTTTAGTTATCAGTATTCCATTAGGTTATTTTGGTGGTATTGGTGCAGCATCTCGGAACGGTATTCTATTTAAAGGAAGTAATTTTTTAGATATTATTGCCAATATCCAAAATGTGGTGATGGATAAAACAGGAACATTAACTAAAGGTGTGTTTCATGTACAAGAAGTGAATATCAAAACCGAATTTAATAAAGATGAGATACTGCAAATGGTAAATGCTTTAGAAAGCCAAAGCACACATCCAGTTGCTACTGCTATTCAAAAGTATGTAGGAAATGTAAACACATCCATTCAATTAACCAACGTTGAGGAAATTGCAGGTCATGGATTAAAAGCTAATATCAATGGTAAAGAATTATTAGTCGGTAATTTCAAGTTAATGGATAAATTCAATATTTCGTATGATGTAAATACCGATGAACTTGTTTATACTGTAATTGCGATTGCTTATGATAAAAAATTCGCTGGATATTTAACTATTGCCGATGAAATAAAAGAAGATGCACAAGATGCCGTAAATAAGTTGCACAGCATGAAAGTAAAAACTACAATGTTGAGTGGTGATAAAACTTCTGTTGTTAAATTCATCGCCGATAAATTAGGCATTGATAATGCATTTGGTGATTTGTTACCTGTAGACAAAGTAAACAAGGTAAAAGAAATTAAAGATAAGAATGAAACAGTTGCATTTGTCGGCGATGGAGTGAATGATGCACCAGTAGTAGCATTAAGCAATGTAGGTATAGCAATGGGTGGATTAGGTAGTGATGCAACTATTGAAACAGCTGATGTAGTAATACAAAACGATGAACCATCTAAAATAGCAATGGCAATAAATATTGGCAAACAAACAAAACGAATTGTTTGGCAAAACATAGGTTTGGCATTCACGGTAAAAGCCGCTGTGCTGATACTCGGTGCAGGTGGTTTAGCAACTATGTGGGAAGCGGTTTTTGCAGATGTTGGTGTAGCATTATTAGCCATATTAAATGCCATTAGAATACAGCGGATGAAGTTTTAGAACATGATTTTAACAGTATATAAACTATTTGGTGTTGCAAATGATTAAATTAAGGTCTAACTTTGTAATCTTAGGTGAAGTACAAAACGAACATACCCGCATTATTTATGGCATTACTTGTTTTTATAGCAAGTAACGGTATCGTTTTATCAGAGCATATTTGTAATTCATCAAAAACACGTGATTTATCTTTATTTACTACGGCTGCCTGTGACATGGAAAAACAAGTTTCATCTTGTTGTGCTAAGAAAGTAATTAATAGAAATGGTTGCTGTGAACATAAACAGTTTTTCAAAAAATTACCAATTGAAGGATTTACAGCAAATCAAATAGAATTAAAACCTTTTGAGAAATTAGTATTAAACGATTATTGGATAAGCTCATACTCATTCAATCATCAAATTAATTATGATAGATACATTACAGGTATTCCACCACCTGATAATCTATACACCATAAAATATTTATTGCGACCAACTCCTGTTGAGTTGCAGATTTTCCGTTGTTAGTAGTTGATTATAATTTCCACTCAGGAAATCAATGAAGTTTCGATAAATGAAACTTTTAATTCTATTATTTATTCAACTATTAAATTCTTTAAAATGAAAACAATATCAAAGATGTTATTTGCTGTTATACTATTAATAGCAAGTACAATTACAATAAATGCTCAAACAGCTATTAAATCAGATTTAGTGCTAAAAGCACAGTTAATGAGAATGGACGGAAAGTTCTACCTGTTTATTACAGATGAAAAAAACTCACCATATTCTAATAAGGATGTGACAGCATCAGCTAAAATAAAAGAGACAGATGGAAATAAACAAGAAGTGTTATTGAAGACATTTGGTGAATCTGCTTTTGTAATTAATAATGAGATTTCAGACTTCAAGCAAATTGTTGCCACTTTACGTTTTAAAAACGGTACAAATTTGTTGTTAATTACCGCAACATTTAAAAATATTGGCAGTTCTGAAAATAAGTATGAATGCGCTATGCATCCATCTGAGTTAGAAAAAGATGCAGGAAAATGCACAAAGTGCGGTATGGCACTTTCCGCTAAAAAAGTTACAACATACCAACCTTCAAAGATTATCCGTAAAGGGTCACTTTAATCATATTGTAAATTAAAAATTTCTAAAATGAATACAATAAAATTAATATTATTAACGATAAGCATTGCGCTGTTTAATGTAAGCAGTTATGCAAAAATCAAAAACCCAAAAACAGAATCATATAAAGTGTATGGCAATTGCAGTATGTGTAAAAAAACAATTGAGACTACCGTTAAGCAAAACAAAGATGCATTAGGTATTTGGAATAGCAAAACGCAAATGCTTATCCTTACTTACGATTCCACAAAAACAAATTCCGATGAAATTCTTAAACGAATAGCTAATGTTGGTTACGATAATGATAAATACCTTGCCGCTGATGAAGTTTACAACAACTTACACACTTGTTGTCAATACAATAGAAAGTTCGTTAGTAAAAATTCCGATATAGTGCCTAATGTACAAACAACAGCACAGGAAAAAATGGATGATATGCCTGTGACAGTTGATACAAAAGATACTGTACAAGCTGTTACGAAACCTGAAATGCCTGCTCCAGCTAAAACGGAATCAGTGAATGATAAAACAGATTTTACTTCATTACTTACACAATATTTTGCACTAAAAAATGCGCTTATTGCAGATAATGCAGCATCAGCCAGCAAGAGTGCCGCAGCACTTTTAACAGAAATAAATGCAGTAAAAATGGAAGCTATGTCAGCAGCAGAACACACCGTATGGATGAAATATTTCGACAAATTAAAAACAGACGCAGCACAAATAAGCACCGCTAAAAACTTAGCAAAACAACGTACTGCTTTTTCTTCATTATCTTCTAATTTATGGTTAACTGTAAAAGGATTAAAAATTAAAGATGATGGCACTATCTATGTTGATTATTGTCCGATGTATAATAAAGGTGCGTATTGGTTAAGCAAGGAATCAGCTATAAAAAATCCATATTATGGTAAGTCAATGTTGACTTGTGGAAGTATTAAAGAAACCATTAAATAATCTAAAATCAAAAAAAATGAAAACAACAACAATCTTTATTATGCTTGCAATTGTTATTGCATTTACAGCTTGTAACACTAAGCAAACATCAGAAACGGAAACAACATCAACAGAACAATCAGACCAATTGTATGCATGTTCTATGCATCCTGATATTACAGGAAAAAAAGGTGATAAATGCTCTGAATGTGGCATGGAATTAACAGAACCTGTAAAAAGTGAAACGGTACAAGCAACTACTGTACAAGCAACTACAGAAGCTACTGCAACGGTTTCTATAAAAGAAATTGTAAGCAACTATTTGCAATTAAAAAATGCTCTTACTAAAGACAATACGAATGATGCAGCAACAGCTGGCAAAGCATTAGAAACAGCTTTAAAAAATTTCGATAAGTCGGCATTAACAGCAGAACAAAAGACAACCTTTGAAGATATTCAAACCGATGCAATAGAACATGCCGAACATATCGGAACAAATGCAGGAAAAATTGAACATCAAAGAGAACACTTTGATTTATTGAGCAAAGATATGTATGATTTAGTAAAAGCATTTGGTGCAGGTCAAACCTTATATAAAGATTTTTGTCCAATGTATAATGACAATAAAGGTGCAATATGGTTAAGCGAAGCGAAGGAAATAAAAAATCCATATTATGGCAAATCAATGTCATCTTGTGGTTCGATGAAAGAGGAATTAAAATAACTTTTATGCACATCATAAAAAAGATATTGTTAGTGTTGCTAATTGTATTTATTGGCATTCAATTTATCAGACCTGTTCGCAACGAAAGCGGACAGGTATTATCAACAGATATAATAAAGACGTTAAATGTACCAGACAGCGTTTTAAATGCATTAAAAATGTCTTGTTATGATTGTCATAGCAATAACACTAACTATCCTTTTTACGTCAATATAGAACCTGTTGGATGGATGCTGAATAATCATATTAAGAATGGAAAAGATAAACTTAATTTTAGTGATTTTGGTTCATATTCACGGCGCAGACAAATGAGTAAACTAAGGTCAATTATCAGCCAAATCAAAGATGATAAAATGCCTTTGTCTTCTTATACCGTAATACATAAAGATGCAATTCTAACAACAAAAGATAAAGCATTAATTATAGACTGGTCAAATAAAACAAAAGACAGTCTTTCATCATTAAATTAAATACAATGACACACACATATATAATCACAGGAATGACTTGTAATGGATGCCGTTCAAAAGTTGAAAAAACATTGAATGATATTGTTGGCATTTCTGCTGTTGTTACATTAGAACCGCCAATTGCAACTATTACTATGGAAAAGCATATTCCCATTGAACAACTGCAAACGGCTTTAACTGCTGCTGGTAATTATACAATACAAATGTCCGATAGTCAGAATATAGCTGACAATAAAGAAAGTAGCATTGAAACAAAATCGTGTTGTTCAACACATAACAAACAAGATTCAGAAGTAAAACCGTTTGCTAAAAACAGTAGTGGGAAATATTATTGTCCGATGCATTGTGAAGGAGATAAAATGTACGACAAAGCAGGTAATTGTCCTGTATGCGGAATGAATTTAGAAAAAGTTCCTGAACTTACTATACAAAAAACTCAATACACATGTCCGATGCATCCTGAAATTATTAGAGATGTTGCAGGTGCTTGTCCTATTTGTGGTATGGATTTAATTCCTATAGTAACAGCAGTTAGAGAAGAAGATAACACATATAAAGAATTATCAAAGAAAATGATAATCTCAACCGCTTTTACAGTTCCAGTATTTTTAATTGCAATGCTTGAAATGATACCAAATTTACACCTAACATCTTTAATGCCACAAATAGCGTGGAACTGGTTACAATTTGGTTTGTCCATACCTGTTATTTTTTATGCATGTTGGATGTTCTTTCAAAGGGCGTGGACTTCTATTAGAACCATGAATTTGAATATGTTTACATTAATAGGTATTGGCGCAGGTGCTGCATTTATTTTTAGTGTAATTGCTATGCTTTTCCCTAATGTTTTTCCTGACCAATTTAAAAGTCATAACGGAACAGTCTTTGTATATTTTGAAGCCGTAACGGTTATTCTTACATTAGTTTTATTAGGGCAATTATTAGAAGCAAGAGCGCATAGTCAAACCAATGGAGCAATTAAAGAACTATTAAAATTAGCACCGACAGAAGCTACATTAGTGATTGATGGTAAAGATAAAATCATTGCTATTGATGATATTAAAAAAGGTGATTTATTGCGTGTAAAACCTGGCGAAAAAATTCCTGTTGATGGAATTATAACAGATGGAAGCAGTAACGTTGATGAATCAATGATTACAGGTGAACCAATTCCAGTTGATAAGAAGAAAGATGATAAAGTAAGTACAGGAACGATTAACGGTACAAAATCATTTGTAATGATGGCAGAAAAAATCGGAGCGGAAACATTACTTGCACAAATTATTCAAATGGTAAACAATGCCAGTCGCTCTAAAGCACCTATTCAAAAATTAGCCGATAGAATTTCTAAATACTTTGTTCCTATTGTTTTGGTAATCTCAATAATTACATTTGTTGTTTGGGCAATATTTGGTACTGAATCGGCTTATGTTTTTGCTTTTGTTAATGCTATCGCTGTTTTAATTATAGCTTGTCCGTGTGCATTAGGATTAGCAACGCCAATGTCAATAATGGTTGGTGTCGGTAAAGGTGCGCAAAATGGTGTACTCATAAAAAATGCAGAAGCATTAGAAAACATGAATAAAATTAATGTATTGATTACGGATAAAACAGGAACGATAACAGAAGGAAAACCATCCGTTGAAAAAATAGTAGCATTTGATACATTCGATGAAAATGAACTACTAAAATACATCGCATCATTAAATCAATATAGTGAACATCCGTTAGCAGAAGCTGTAGTAAAATACGCAAAATTAAAAGCCATAGCTGTTGTTGATGTTAAGGATTTTGAAGCCGTTGCAGGTAAAGGTGTTATAGGTACAATTTCAGATAAGAAAATAGCTTTAGGTAATAAAAAGCTAATGGAACAAGCACAAGCCGTTATTTCATCTGATATTGAAAAGCAAATTACAAATGAACAGATATTGGGTAAGACAGTTTCTTATATTTCTGTTGATGGAATTATACAAGGATATGTAACAATTACAGATGCTATTAAAACAACGAGTAAGAATGCTATAAAAATATTAATGGAACAAGGCGTTGAAGTTATCATGTTGACTGGTGATAATCATAATACAGCAAAATCGGTAGCAGATGAATTGCATCTAACCAACTTTAAAGCGGAATGTTTACCTCAAGATAAATTGAATGAAATTAAACGATTACAAGCAGAAGGCAAAATTGTTGCAATGGCTGGTGATGGTATAAATGATGCACCTGCATTAGCACAAGCAGATATTGGCATTGCAATGGGTACAGGAACGGATGTTGCTATCGAAAGTTCTGAAATAACTTTACTTAAAGGCGACTTACAAGGAATTGTAAAAGCTAAAAATTTAAGTCATTCAGTAATGAGAAATATCAAACAAAATTTATTTTTCGCATTCTTCTATAATGTATTAGGTATTCCTGTTGCAGCAGGTGTTTTATATCCTGTATTCGGAATATTATTATCACCTATGATTGCTGCTGCTGCTATGAGTTTCAGTTCGGTTTCAGTAATAGTAAATTCATTAAGATTAAGAAGTATAAAACTGTAATAGTATGCAAGAGAAAATAATCAAAATACTAAAATGGATTTTCAATCTTTTAAAAAGAATTTTTAAAGGAATTTTTATTCGTGAAAAAGAATGTTGTAAAGCGGTTCTTTTATTTGTGACAGTAACAACTTCTTATAATTCATTTGCACAAAAATTAGTTCATTACGATTTATATGTAAGAGATACTATTGTGAATTTTACAGGTAAGCCCAAACATGCAATTGCAGTAAATGGTCAAATACCGATGCCTACACTTGTTTTTACAGAAGGCGACACGGCAGAAATTTATGTACATAATGAATTGAAAGAATCAACCTCATTGCATTGGCACGGTTTGTTTTTACCAAATAAAGAAGATGGAGTTCCTAATCTTACGCAAATGCCAATAAAACCTGGTACTACACATATCTATCGTTTTCCAATAATACAGCATGGTACACATTGGTATCATAGCCATAGCGGTTTGCAAGAGCAAATTGGTATGTATGGAAGTTTTGTCATGAATAAAAGAACAGATGATTCTACTTTTAGAAAAGGTATTGATGATTTGCCTACTGTTCCAATTGTACTAAGTGAGTGGACAAATTATAAACCTGAGAATGTACATCGCATGTTACATAATGCTTCTGATTGGTTTGCAATAAAAAAAGGTACTACACAAAGTTATTTAGAAGCCATCAAAGCAGGTCAGTTTAAAACCAAATTAAAAAACGAATGGAAACGTCAATTAGCAATGGATGTAAGTGATGTTTATTATGATAAATTTTTAATCAATGGAAAAAATGAAAGTCAGTTATCACAATTTAAAGGTGGTGATAAGGTGCGTTTGCGAATCTCAAATGGTGGTGCATCTTCTTATTTTTGGTTAACGTATGCAGGTGGAAAAATTACAGTTGTAGCAAACGATGGTAATGATGTAGAACCAGTAGAAGTTGATAGACTTATTATTGCCGTTTCTGAAACCTATGATGTTATAGTAACAATTCCTAATGATAGTATTTCTTATGAGTTCTTAGCTACACCTGAAGACAGAACAAAATCAACATCAATATTTATTGGCAATGGAATTAAACAGTTAGATAATTCATTGCCAAAGCTAAAATATTTTGAAGGAATGAAGATGATGAATGACATGATGAAGATGAGTGGTAAATTAAACGATATGGGCATGAAAATGAGTTTGAATCAAATGGATATGAATGTGGTAATGTACCCTGAAATAACTGGTAATGCAAAAAACAGAAAAGATAAAGTATTAGCAAAAAAGATGAATCTAAATGGCGATAACGCAATGCAAGATATGGAAAGTGATGACGCAAATAGATATAATGGTAATGCATTATCTGATATTGTCACCTTAAATTATGCCATGCTGAAATCACCTGTAAAAACTACTTTGCCAATTGATGCGCCAGTTAAAGAATTAAAATTTACATTGACTGGCAATATGAATCGATACCTGTGGAGTTTAAATAATAAAGTAGTTTCAGAATCTGATAAAATATTAATTAAAAAAGGCGAAAACATTAGATTGATATTAGATAATGCATCCATGATGCGACATCCGATGCATTTACATGGTCACGATTTTAGAGTATTAAACGGACAAGGGGAATATGCACCCCTAAAAAATATAATCGACATCATGCCTATGGAAACCGACACCTTAGAATTTAATGCTAATGTTGAAGGCGATTGGTTTTTTCATTGTCATATTTTATATCACATGATGAGTGGAATGGGTAGAGTGTTTACATATGAAAATCAAGCACCAAATCCATTAATTCCAAATCCGAAATTAGCAAAACGAAAATTATTTGCCGATGATAGAAAATTTCATTTCATGTTTGAGAATGATTTTGCAAGTAATGGTAATGATGGTGAAATGATGTTGCAAAACAAACGTTGGAGTATCGGAACAGAGTGGCGTTTAGGTTATCATAAAATGCATGGTTGGGAAATCGAAACACACATAGGTAGGTATGTAGATAAAATGCAATTTCTACAACTGTTTGTCGGATTTGATTATCGTTATCGAAAATTAGGAATGGCTGAAGTAGAAAAGAATTTATTCCAGCAAAAGAACTCAAAAGACCATAGAATTTTAGCTTCCGTTGGTTTGGAATATACCATGCCGTTGTTAATTAAATTACAGGCTGAAGTATATCACAATGGTTATGTAAGAATACAACTAATGAGAACCGATATACCTTTAACCAAACGTTTAAGAATGGATTTTATGGTTAATACGGATGCTGAATATATGGTAGGATTAAAATACATCATTAATAAACACTTAGGTGCAAAAATTCACTATGATAGTGACATGGGTTTCGGCGCAGGTTTAACTGTAAATTATTAATTATATCTAAAACTAAGCTATACAATCATAGATATTATTTAATTCCTCTTGTCTAATTCCTAAATATCGGCGTGTAACAGATAACGAAGTATGATTGAATAATTCTGACAGGTAGTTTAAAGCTTTCTCGCTTTCACCACAGCTTTCGTAAACTTTGCGACCGAATGATTTACGCATAGAGTGAGTTGAGATATTTAAAGTCTTAGCTTCTTTCTTGAAAGTGCTTTTTAGTAATCTATTTACAGATTGAATAGAATACACCGTGTTTTTCTGACTAACGAATAAATAACTATCATTTAGTGTTCCATACACTTGGATAGCTTTTTTAATATTATCATTGATTTTTATTTCTCGGTGCTTGTTAGTTTTCTTTTCTACCAACTTAATTGTGTCGGCTTTTAGATTTTCTCCTTTTAATGCCAGTACATCACTTATTCTTAAACCGCTGTTGATTGATACAATTATGTATAATCCTAATGTTTTTAATTTTTCGTCTTTTAATAGTTTTTCGCCGACGGCTGTTGCTCTGTCAAACTGGATGTAGTCGCTTGTCGTTATCGTTCCTAATGCACTCATGTTGTTTATTTTTAATGATATGTAAAGATAAACAATAATGTTCATATATACAACTATTTGTATAAAAGTGAACATTAATATTGCTTAAAATTATTAAAAACAATCCAACTGACTGACAATCAACAGAATGAGTGATTTTATAATGTACACTTCTTATAATAGTGAACATTTTATAGAAAAATGGGTGGTTTGGTGTTGTTAATTGGTGAGGTAGGTATTATAGGAAATTAATCTTTCCTAACCGTGTATTTGAAATTCAGCAGTTCGCTTAATGATATATCAAATCCGATTGCAATGGAACACAAAGTATCTAAAGATGGATTAAGCTGGTTAAACTCTATTCTCTGAATTGTCTTTTTATCAATATCGGCTTTGTTCGCCAAAACTTGTTGACTGAATTTATATTTTTTTCGGAGCAGTTTTAAATGTTCTCCAAATGCTTCTAAACACTCCTCGTTTTTCACACTCAAAAGTGCGAAGTAAATAATTTATTAATGGTGGCGAGTACGCCCCTTGTTTGAAATTTTTTCTTATTTTTGAATTACACCAAAAAAATATAAATCAATACTATGAATAATAAAATTGAGAAGTTAGCGGAGCTAAATAACCTATACAAGTCAGGAGCAATAACAATTGAAGAACTTGAAAACCTGAAAAAGGAAATTCTAAGTGATAATAATACATCACTAAATGTAAATCAGAATACATCTAATAACAAAACTGGTGAAGGTCATAGAATATTTTTGAAGTCTTTCAACGATGCTAACGGAAAACTAATTAATCCGCCGCCGATAGAATATTTTGACCTCAATAACATAAGTAATAAAGAACTTGATTTAATAAAACCGTTTATCCAAATGAAACAAACTCATGCACCTGCGGAGATGACAAAAGATGAAATAGACATTTGCAATAAAGTCTTTTCGACACAAGAAATCGCTAAGATGAATTCCGATAGACAAGGGTTTAATTATGCTGCTGCTGGTATTATAAACGTTTTGTGTGGTGGAGCGGTTTTGTACTTTATCAACGTGTCACCATGTATGATATACTTAGGTGCTGGTTCGGCTGGATTTGCTTCGGTATTCATTTCCTTCTTCATTTTAAGTAGGATGGATGCGACAGTAGGTGATAAAATACTTTGTGCTATATCGTTGATAGAAATCTTTATTGCTATTGTTTTATTCAATGCTGGATGGAAATTCTAAAACAAAAATCGATTCAGGAATATGAAGCATACTTACTTTTTAATAGTATGATTATGTACCTCATTTCGTTTGTAATACTATATGTTATTATAAATAGATTCTTTGGTTTAAATATGCCATGTGAGTATAAAATTATTTATGGTCATCAATGCAGGTCATGTGGACTGACAAGAGGCTTATATAATTGTTTATCATTTCATTTTAAAGAAGCAAATACTTTAAATAATCAATCTGTCTTTTACTTCTTAATAATCATTGCTCAAATAGCTTTTAGACTATTAATTCAATTTATTGCATTCAGACACATGTCACTAATTAAATCTAAATATAGGTTGCTTTTCGGCGCAGATATAGCAGCATTAATCATTATTCTAACTTTTAATATCATAATGTATGGATAAGCTACAAAAAATTAAAGAACTCAAACAATTATTTGATGATGGAGTAATAACAAGTTCGGAGTATGAAAACTTGAAAAATGAGACCTTAAATAATGAAGATAATTCTATAAGTGTCGCCACCATAAATAACAAGACAGGAACACTAACTATTTCATGGGTAGGACGTTCATATTTATTTGACTTTAAACTGGATTTATATTTGAATAAAGAATCGTTGTCATCTTTTTATTTTAAGAAGTCATTTAGTACGACAATCCCAATAACAAATGAGAAGATACAGATTCAACTCGGCGTACCGTTGTCTAATATAAAAACGAATTTTAACATCACCACATTCGATTTGGATTTACAAAAAAATCAAGATTATAATATGCTAATTACGTTTAATAATGGTAAGTATAGCTATGATTTGAAAAACATAAACTAAGTACCTTTAAACTTATTTATTTGGCGATTTTACCGTCGCCAAATAAATAAAGAAATGTTGCGCCACTCATTTTCATCTCTAATCCTTTTTCTGAAAGTATATAAAGATTATCAAACAGCAACTTAAACTGTTTTTTGGTGATTTTAATTCTCATTACTAATTGTTTTCGTTACTCAATTTATTGCCAAATAAATCCCAGTCTTCATTCACTAAGCCTTCTTTTGAAGCATAGAATAAAGCAGCTTTATATCGGTCATATAAACTCACATCAACTCTGTCGTAGCTGAAATAGCTTTTTATTTCTTCTACAATTTCCTGATGTAAAGATTTCTTTTCTATGTGAATCACAAAATGATTATGATAACCTGCTTTATTGGCAAATGGTTCGGTAGTAAAAAATATTCGTACTCCAGTTTCATCACCGTATTTTGATAATAGATGCTCATACATACCATTAATCTGTCTATAACAAGATTTTTTATTTCTATCAGCTTGATATGCTACGGTAAAGAAGAAACTCCATTCAAGTTCCCAAAGTCTGAATTGTAGGCTATCTTTATCTACCAAACAATCAATTAGATTTCTCATTGACTTATTTTCTGTTCGGAGTATCTTATTTTCATCAAACATTAATTCGGAGTTGAAATATCTCTCATGTTCAATAGGAAATAATCTCTTTTTTTTAAGCACCGTTTCTGAAAACAAATCTTGATTTAATTTGTAGAACCTGTATATTTTACTTTTGCTTTTATTGGTTCGTTTGATAAACTCTGTTAGGTTTTCTAATTTTTTCATTTTTCATACATATTATAATATTTGTTATTTGATACAGGAATCCCATACAAGATTTATTGTCCCACATCTGAATCAATAAATAGTACGGAAATTCTAAAAGTGTAGCATATAGGCACATTTTCAGTAAAAAAAATTTATTAATTGATTTATATCAATGGTTCAAAATGATACGCTCTAAATTTTTAAAAAATTTTTTAGTCGCCAGTTCGGCTTTCAGGTGATGTGCTATTATGTGGTTTAAAGTGTACATATATAGGAGTTCGGTAACAGCAACGGTTTAAATAGAAAATCATGTAGCAGGAAGGGGGGCATATTTTCAGAATTTAGTCACATTAACCGTAATTTGTTTTACAACAAAAACGTGGATTACAAAGAACGGTTTAGGTACATAAAGTACCGTTAGATAGTATTAGAGTGAGGAATTAGAGTGAGGAAAACGGCTTAAACCACACTAAAACCATCTTTTTATTAATGTAACTATTTGTAAATCAGTTTTCATAACCCTGAGGTCACGGGTTCAATTCCCGTCCTCGCTACAAAAACAGGTTCGGTTTTCCCGGGCCTTTTTTATTTTTGTGAAATGTATCATGTATATATCTTGTATTCTCAAAGTCATTATAAAACTTATGTGGGTTTTACATCTGATTTAGAGGAGCGTTTAAAATCACATAATTGTTACTCAAAAAAGGGATGGTCAATAAGGTATAGGCCTTGGATAGTGGTCTATACAGAGATATATAAAGAGAAAAATACCTTAAGTCTGGAGTTGGTAGGGATTTGATTCAAAAGGAAATATTACCGTCATTTTTTCATTAAAATATGCAGGATTCATATCCGCCGCGGCGGACACGGGTTCAATTCCCGTCCTCGCTACAAAAACAGGTTCGGTTTTCCCGGGCCTTTTTTATTTTTGTGAAACTTAGTTTTTCTCATATCTCAATTTTTTCGTAATCTTGTAGTGTAAATTTTTACCTCCATGAGTATATATTCTTTTAATTCGGATACGCTGGTACAGGAAGACGGAGCTGTTTTGGAAGAGACGGCTACCGAATTCAGTCATCAGTTAGTAGTCTATAATGACGATGTGAATACATTCGACTGGGTTATAGAGTCATTAATCGCGATTTGTAATCATACACATGAACAGGCTACTCAATGTGCCATGTTTATTCATTTTAAAGGAAAATATGCCGTATTGCACGGTGATGAATTAAAATTAATACCGATGAAAGATGCGCTGCACGACAGAGGAATTTCTGCAGCCGTAGAATCCTGCAATTAACGAATTTGCCCATATATTTACTAACTGATAAGATTGATTTTCCGCCTGTTGAAGGTGCGGAAGAAGGTATTGTTGCCATTGGCGGTGACTTATCTCCGGAACGCCTGTTGCTGGCTTATCAAAAAGGTATTTTTCCGTGGTACAGCGAAGAAGAACCGATTATCTGGCACTCACCCGAAGACAGGTTTGTGCTGATGCCTGATGAATTACATATTTCAAGAAGCATGCGAAGAGTGTTGAATTCAAATACATTCAAAGTTACATTCGATACAGATTTTCCGTTTATCATTCATCAGTGTGCTGTCACTGACAGAAAAGAACAGGACGGAACCTGGATAACGGGAGAGATGATAAAAGCATATACAGAACTATATTATCTGGGGTTCGCGCATTCCGTGGAGGTCTGGCAGGATGATAAAATTGTCGGCGGCGTGTACGGAGTTAGTTTAGGTAATTGTTTTTTTGCTGAATCCATGTTTCATTCAGTCAGTAATGCTTCTAAATTTGCCCTGATAAAAATGGTAGAGTTTTTAAAAAAATACAACTTTCTGTTTATTGATGCACAGGTATTTACGGAACATGTTGCCACCCTGGGTGCCAAAGAAATTTCCAGAAATGAATTTATACGACTGCTGAATGAAGGATTAAAATTCGATAGCCTGACCGGCAAGTGGACGAATTTGTAATTATTGCTGCTGTTGGTTTTGAATATGAATAACCGGTGCTTTATCGCTTTCCTCCTTATTCATTAAAACTTCATTTTCATCTTCAAATACAGTGCCGTCTTCGTAGCCAACGGAAACATAAACCATCAGCTCATGATTTGCAGGACCTTTAAATGTTCCCTTAATAGGTGTGCAATCGGAAAAATCTCTGCCTACTGCCAGTTGAATATGATGTTCATTGGCGAAGCAATTATTAGTAGGGTCAAGTCCAATCCAGCCCAGCTTAGGGATATAAGCGTCAATCCAGGCATGGGTGGCACCTTCACCTCTCATGCCGTTCTTATTCGGACAAATATAGCCGCTGACGTAACGACTCGGAATGCCGATCGTGCGAAGTAATTGCAGTAAAACATGTGCAAAATCCTGACATACACCGGAACGGAACTCCAGGATTTCATCAACCCTTGTTTCTACATTCGTGATGCCTTTTACATACTTGAAATTCTCAAAAATAAACTGAGAATATTTTTTCGCTGCTTCCAGCGGTGAACATGCGTCAAACGTTATATGGTCGAGTATAAGTTGTATTTTTTCCTGCGATTTTATTTTTTCTTTTTGAGCTAAGTCTAACAAAATAATATTAGTGGAGATTTCATCTGCTAATAGTTGCCAGTCATCTTTAGTAGAAAGCGTTTCGTCAATTTCCTGTAAAGTTGTTTTTGCAATAAGCCTGCTGTCGATGATTAATTCTTCATGTGGCCTGGAAACGGTAAAAAATCCTACCGTATTGCTCCAGTAGTCGCTGAATTTGTTGATGTTGGGTTCGTCTGTAATCACTATTTCGTGGCTCAGGATTTCCTGGCCCGGTTTGTTAAACGAAAATATTTTTATCTGATTAGCACTTTCCCGAACAGGTCTGTCGTATTTGTATTTGGTAATGTGTTGGATTTTGAAGACAGGCATCTGAATGTGTAATTTACGACGTATGATTTATGGTGTACAATGTATAGTTTTAATTGATGAATTCATAATGCTGAATTCAGAATTATTTTAATGATAGGCAAAATAAACTTTACTTAATTTATCACTGAAATTATAGACATCATCAATGATTTCTTCCAGAAATTTATGCAATCCGATTTTTGCAATCGTATCCAGATCGGAATATTCGATTCTGCTGCGCAGCCTGCCTATTACTTTTTCGAGATTTGCATCTGCATCTGTTTGTTCATGGGTGATTTTTTCCATGATATGACTGATCTTTTTTACGGAATATAAAATAGAACGAGGGAAGTTGGTATTCATCACAATCATATCCAGTACATTTTGTGTCTGCAAACCGGTGTGGTAACTTTTCATATAATATTCATAACCGGAAACCGATAACAGTAAATTTTTCCAGTAGGGAATATCCATCGGGTTGTGTAAGTCGTATTCGATGTCGTTAAATTTTATATCGAGAATATCAGCTGTCAAAATGGCCCGTTCAATAAACTTTCCCATATTCATAAAATTCCAGCCTTCCCCGCGTGGCATGGTTACTTCTGCCACCCCATAAAAATAAAGGCTTTCATCAATCAGTGAAGAAATGGCATAGAGTTGTTCGCCGGATTCAAGTAGTTGTTCTATTTTTTTACTGTTGATTTTCTGATAGTATTCATTAATGCTTTCCCATACTTCCCGTGTAATATGATCCTGTACCCCACGAGCATTTTCACGTGCCTTTGTAATAATAGAGCGGATGGAATTCGTATTATTCTTGTTTAAAATAATGTATTTTAAGGTTGCCTCCGTATTGTCTTTTATTTTTTCAATTTCATCCTCTTCCAGCTCTGTGAAAATTTGCAATACAGGACTCCAGTTGTAGTTTTCTTTTTCGCTTCTGTCGAGAGAAGTGACATAATTGATTTTCAGCATACGCATCATGCCTTCCGCACGTTCTACATATCTGTTCATCCAAAATAATGATTCTGCAATTCTACTAAGCATGTTTTACTTTTTAATGTCATTTCGAGCATCGCGAGAAATCTAGCAAGATTTCTTCTGTTAGTCGCAATGACAGCAATCAATCAATTATCCAGGTGTCTTTACTACCGCCGCCCTGCGATGAATTTACCACCAGTGAATTTTCTTTTAGTGCCACCCTGGTTAAGCCTCCTGCCACCAGCTTTACACCGTCTGGGCCGCACAATGCATAAGGACGTAAGTCAATGTGCCGCGGTACTAATTTACCATCTAAATAACACGGAACGGTAGATATTTTTACGGTAGGTTGTGCAATATAAGAACGCGGTTCTTTCAGTATAGCTTCTTTGAATTTAGCAATTTCCTCATCGCTGGCACTTTCCCCCATCAGCATCCCGTACCCACCGGACTCATTAGTTTTTTTAATCACCATTTTATGCATGTTGTTAAATGCATACTCCCTTTCTTCCGGAATTTCCATTCTGTAAGTCGGCACATTTTTAAGCAAAGGTTCCTCATTCAGATAATATTTTATCATATCCGGAACATAAGTGTAAATGGCTTTGTCATCCGCTACACCATTACCCATAGCATTTACTATGGCTACATTTCCTTTTCTG
>JADLAJ010000088.1 GCA_020848255.1 Chitinophagales bacterium | reverse complement strand
ATGAAAGATGCATTTAATCAGATATGGGAAATCTGGGAACATATCGATGTGATTCACTACAACGTGGCAAAATTAAAGATGGTGAATATTGCCAATGAAACTGCTGACGGCTTAACACGCGATTTCAAGGTAAATGTTGCCGGGGTAATGACAGCCGTCAATCTTGTTGCTTCTGATATGGAAAAAAAAGGCGAAGGCGCTATTTTGCTTACGGGCGGAGGTTTTTCCTTATATCCTGATCCTGAGTTCGGCTCCTTAGCCATCGGAAAGGCAGGTATTCGAAATCTTGCAGGCTCACTGCATCTTGCATTAAAACCAAAAAATATTTTTGTGGGAACGGTTACCGTTTGCGGCATCGTGTCTCCCACTGCTGAAAAACATACACCGAAAAATATTGCAGACCAGTTCTGGAAATTATACACTGACAAAAATGAATTTGAGATTCAATTTTAATACCACACGATGAGATTTCCCATACTTACATTTCTGCTTGGCTTTTCTTTTCTTTCATTTGCAAAGCCCAACAAACTTCCTGTGTTTAATGCGAATGAACAACCTGCCGCACCGGATTATTCCAATCCAAAATACTGGAGTGCTTTACCATTTCGTAAGGATGCAGCAGACTTAATTCCCAAAACTGAGAAATGGATAAATGATTCACTTAAAGAGGTGGATGTATTTTACATTTATCCTACTTTATATGCTAAAGGAACAACATGGAATGCCGATTTAGCGAATAAGAAACTCAATAAAAGACTGGATAATTTGCCCGTAAAATATCAGGCATCCGTTTTCAATCAGGCAGGAAGAGTGTATGCACCCAGATACAGACAATGTATTATTGACGGCTATTTCGACACCACCGGCAGCGGACAAAAAGCATTGGATTTTGCGTATGAAGATGTAAAAAGTGCTTTTGAATATTATTTAAAACATTACAATAACGGTCGTCCGATTATCATTGCATCTCATAGTCAGGGGACTACGCACAGCAGACGACTGCTGAAAGATTTTTTTGATACGCCGGAAATGAAAGCTAAACTGGTTTGCGCTTATGTGGTGGGTTATGAAATAAATAAAGACAGTTACCAGATCCTGACGCCCTGCAAAGATGCTGCCGAAACCAACTGTTATGTTACATGGTCTACTTTTAAAGACGGATTTCAGTACAAAGACAAATTGCATTATTTCGGGGATGTTTGTGTAAATCCGGTTTCCTGGAAGATGGATACGGTAAAAGCAACTTCGCACGGTGGTGTTTTATTAAATGTTAACCGTAAAAATAAATTCACTACAGAAGTTCGCGTTTCTGATGCACATTTGCTCGCTACTACTAATCTCACTTTTATGCGCAGGAAAGATATTCTTCATTTGGTGGATTTTAATCTTTTTTGGTTTGATGTAAGAAAAAATGCGGCATTGAGAGTTGCAGAATATCTCAGAAAAAACAAACAGTAATTGTTGTCATATTTATGGAGACATTGCAAAATATCGATTATGCTGTTTTTACCTTTATCAATAAAACGATAAGCAATTCCATTTTAGATGTGGTGCTGCCTTTTTTACGGGATGCTACGAACTGGATTCCATTATATATTTTTCTTGCTATTTATTTGCTCTATAAATACAAACTGGAAGCGGTAAAGTATGCTATTTATATTGTCATCGCATTTGCACTGGCTGATTTTATTTCTCATAGCATTTTAAAACCCTGGATTGGCCGGCTTCGTCCCTGCCATTCATTGACGCTGCAAGCACGTTTGGTGCTGGGGCATTGTGGCGGCAAATGGAGTTTCCCGTCTACACATGCCAGCAATCACATGGCTATTGCATTGAGTATTGTACTTGCGGGTATCTTCACTAAAAAATGGATTAATTATATCTGGATAGGCTGGGCTTTATCCATTGGATTTGCACAGATTTATGTGGGGGTGCATTATCCGAGCGATATAGTTGCCGGCTTTATACTGGGCATATTGATTGCGTTCTTCAATAACCATATTGTATTACCCATACTGAGCAAGCTTTACACAACAATCACAGGCAATAAAGCATAAAACCATAGCATACAGCTATTTCTGAATTAAATATAATGATAAATTTTGTGAGAAGAAATTCTTTACAAATAATAAATGGGACACGTATGGGGCTCGAACCCATGACCCTCGGTACCACAAACCGATGCTCTAACCAACTGAGCTAACATGTCCATCTAGTAAAAGAACTGGACTGCAAAGATAGATTTTTTTTTGAAATTGCAAAACTTAGTGTTTGTCCTTAAAAAATACTTAATGTAGCATACAAAAAATGCCGAAACATAGTTTCGGCATTTTTTTATATCCTTATACAATCCCAAAACTTCGGGACAGGATGAGATATGAGTATCTACTAGTATCTGTAGTATTCCGGTTTGTAAGGACCAGCTACAGGAATGTTTAAGTATGCACTTTGATCTGATGTTAATTCATCTAACTCCACGCCTATTTTAGCTAAGTGTAAACGAGCTACTTTTTCATCTAAGTGTTTAGGTAACATATACACTTTGTTTTCGTAGCTTGCTGCATTTGCCCATAATTCCAACTGTGCAATCACCTGATTGGAGAATGAGTTAGACATTACAAATGACGGGTGACCTGTAGCACAACCTAAGTTTACTAAACGACCTTCAGCCAATAAAATCACATCTTTACCATCGATAGTATATAAATCTACCTGAGGTTTGATGGTATTTTTTGTATGACCATAGTTTGTGTTCAACCATGCAACGTCGATTTCGATATCGAAGTGGCCGATGTTACAAACAATAGCTTTGTCTTTCATAGATTTGAAATGTTCGCCTGTGATGATATCACGGCAACCTGTTGTTGTAACAACGATGTCAGCTTCTTTTACTGCATCTTTCATTTTTTTCACTTCAAAGCCTTCCATTGCAGCCTGTAATGCGCAAATAGGATCGATTTCTGTAATGATAACACGAGCACCAGCACCACGTAAAGACTCAGCAGAACCTTTACCAACGTCACCGAAACCTGCAACAACCGCTACTTTACCGGCAATCATTACATCTGTAGCACGACGAATCGCATCTACGCAACTTTCTCGGCAACCGTATTTGTTATCAAATTTAGATTTTGTAACAGAGTCGTTGATATTGATAGCCGGAATCAACAATGTACCGTGTTCCATTCTTTCATATAAACGGTGAACACCTGTAGTGGTTTCTTCTGATAAACCTTTGATGCCAGCTGCCAATTCAGGATAGTTATCAAACACCATATTGGTTAAGTCACCACCGTCGTCCAAAATCATGTTTAACGGACGCTCAGGAGAACCAAAGAATAATGTTTGCTCGATACACCAGTTGAATTCTTCTTCGTTCAAACCTTTCCATGCAAACACAGGAATACCTGCAGCAGCAATAGCAGCAGCAGCGTGATCTTGTGTAGAGAAGATGTTACAAGAAGACCAGGTAACTTCAGCACCTAATGCTACTAATGTTTCAATTAAAACAGCCGTTTGAATCGTCATGTGTAAACAACCAGCGATACGTGCGCCTTTTAATGGTTGAGACGGACCGAATTCTTCGCGAAGTGCCATTAAACCTGGCATTTCAGCTTCTGCAAGCATGATTTCTTTTCTGCCGAATTCTGCTAATGAAATGTCTTTAACTTTGTATTTCAAGCTAAAGTCAATTT
>JADLAJ010000087.1 GCA_020848255.1 Chitinophagales bacterium | reverse complement strand
GGATGCACGGCACTATTGTCCAGCGGATTTTCCGCATCGGCAATACGCAGGAAACCCGCCGCCTGTTCAAATATCTTATCCCCCAAACGGTTTACCTGCAACAATTCTTTTCTGCTTTTAAAACCTTTGTTTTGGGTTCTGTATTGCACAATATTTTCCGCAGTGCTTTGTCCCAATCCTGCCACATACATCAGCAAATGCTTGCTGGCTGTGTTTAAATTCACACCTACCTGACTCACGCAACTTACCACCGTATCATCCAGTGATTGCTTTAATAAAAACTGGTTGACATCGTGCTGGTATTGCCCAACACCAATCGACTTCGGGTCAATCTTCACTAACTCAGCCAAAGGATCCATCAACCTTCTGCCAATAGACACCGCACCACGCACGGTGATGTCTTTATCCGGAAATTCTTCGCGCGCCACATCGGATGCAGAATAAATAGACGCACCGCTTTCGTTTACAGAAAATATCATCGGCTTTTTATCCCAGTGCAATTTATGCAGCCAGTCTTCCGTTTCCCTGCCGGCCGTACCGTTGCCTACGGCAATCGTGTTGATATTATATTTGTACATCAGACCTCTCACGATATCTTCGGCATCTCTTGTCTTGTGTTGCGGCGGATGCGGATAGATAACCGTTTCTTCTAACAGCGCGCCTTTGTCATCCAGACAAACTAATTTACAACCACTTTGAAAACCAGGATCTAAAGCTAAGATTGGTTTTTGTCCTAACACCGGAGCCAGCAATAACTGACGTAAATTTTTTATAAAAACTTCTATCGCTTCTTTATCCGCTTTTTCTTTAGAGATATTTCTGAATTCAAATTCGATAGAAAATTTAATTAAACGTTTATAGGCATCTTTTAATGCGATGGCTACCTGCTCTGCGGCAGCGTTGTTTCCTTTTATGACGCGGTGATGCAATATTTCCTGTATCTCTTCATCATCCGGTGCGATGTGCAAATATAAAAATCCTTCTTCCTCCCCGCGGCGCATCGCCAGCAGGCGGTGTGAGGGACAATTTTTTAAGGGTTCTTCCCAGTCGAAATAATCCCGGAATTTTTGCGCTTCTTTATCCTCTTCTTTTCCGAAGGCCACTTTGGTCTTAATCATGGCGAAACGTTCGAACTGCTGACGGACGATGGCACGCACAATCATGTCTTCGTTGATCCATTCCGCGATGATGTCACACGCCCCCTGCAAAGCTTCTTCCGCCGTCGGTACCTCATTGCTAATGAAACCTTCGGCTTTGGAAAACACCTCGCGTTCCTGTTGTTTATAAAGCAGAGTAGCCAAAGGTTCCAGTCCTTTTTCTCTGGCGACAGAAGCTTTTGTTTTGCGTTTCGGTTTAAATGGCAAATAAATATCTTCCAGTACGGCAGCATCAAAACAGGCCTCAATTTTTTCTTTCAGTTCATCCGTCAGTTTACCCTGGTCTTCGATAGATTTTAAGATAGCTGCTTTACGTTTTTCTATTTCGCGGAATTTGTGGATACTGCTTTTTATCAGGCCGATTTCCACTTCATCCAGTGTACCGGTTTTTTCTTTTCGGTAACGTGCAATGAAGGGAATGGTAGCGCCTTCATCCAGCAATTCTATGGTGGCGACTACCTGTTTGATATCTATTAAGGTCTCTTTGGAAACCAGTTGAAATAATGTCTGCATACTTGTATTAAAGGGCTGCAAAAATAGAATAAAATGCAGAATAGAAAAGGGAGCAAGTAAGAATGTTATTAACTTTTTTGATTCGCTAAAAAGTTTTAAAGAAAACGTGTCTCAAATGATTTTATTTAAAATACCTGTAATAATCACGGCTGTATTTTACATAAGGTAACCAAATTTTTTTTTGAAATGAAGGTTTTGCTGCGTAATGTATGTAAATACCTGTCAAATATTCTCTGGCAAATCTGTTAGTTATGCTGTCTGCTTTTACAGTATGATTAAAATGACTTAAGGTTATACTATCCGATTGCATGCCTATAGAAATCACATTTTTAATATCCATATCTTCCGGCAGCCATAATGCAAAGCTCGCTTCTGAAGAATGTGCGGTTAGTTTTCCACCTGAATAATAATTTATTGCACCCGCTTCGCCATAGTTGTCAGTAATTATTAAAGTATTTGTTCTTTCACTTTCTGGAATAGAATTCCAGATTTTTTGTGTTTTTTCAGTCAACTCCTTCCAACCTAACATATCTGCAAAATCCTGTGGCAGTACATGATTTTTTCCATCTTCCCATCGTAGCAATCCAAATTTTGCAAATCGTTGATTATTTTGTGCTATCTCTAACGGTGTTAAGACTGGAAATGCAACTTTGAAAAATGGTAAAAACAATAACGCTGGAATGACAATCAACAATACACGCAAAATTCCACCCAATGCCAGATTTAACTTCTTTGAAAACTTTTCAACCTCTACACTTCCAAAAGCAATGACAACCGGATACAAACCAATAGCATAGTATCCTTTTGCTTTAAAACAGATAAAGATACCCAAAGTAAAAAAAACAGTAAGAAAGATTATTCTGTATTTTTTATTATTCGTTATGAATGCTGCAAAAAAGCCAGTAATAACAACATGTATTCCTACTATAAAGAAAAGTAACTGGTCCAATATAAAATCCATCCTTTCAGATATTTTCAGCTGTTCATTCCTAAGTGCCAGCATATGATGTAAAAAGGGAACGCCATGCTGTATCTGCCAGTATATATTAGATGAAACAAGTAAGAATGCAAGAAATAGCGCAAAATAAAAATGTTTGTTTTGAAATAAATTTCTGTATGGCGAAAAAAACAATCCTAAAAAAAAACCCGCCATCAGAAAAATAATACTGTACTTATTTAGAAATGAGACTGCAACAACTATAAAAAAGAAATAAAGGTATTTCGGATATTGTGTTTTAATCCATTTTATCAGTATATAAAATAGAATTGTCCAACAAAGACAATCAAAAGAATTAGGCTGAAACAACATGTTGATGCGAAGAAAAGCGGAGAAGAGCAAAGTAAAAGAAGCTAAAACCTGTGCAAATATATCACCTCCTAGCTCCGCCACAATTTTCCAGGTAAATACTATCATTAAGGCACCTAATACTGCAGGAACCAATTTGATTAAAAATACAGAATTACCAAAAACTTTTATAACCCATGCAAAAATCGATATTATTGGTGGAACTTCAATAAATCCAAATGCAAGATTATTTCCTTCAGCCAGATATAAATATTCATCTCTGTGTAATTCATACACGGAATTGATAATCATAAATTGCAGAATGATTTTCAACAACAAAATACCCGATAAAATAAACGTATTTTTTTTCAACAACGGTTTGTTTATTCAAAAGTAAGTAAAAAGAATTTCACAAAGTTGGTGCAGGTTTGTTTTGCATCAAATTCAAATACAACTTAGCACAGGCGCGTGCATCGGAGAGCGCTTCGTGGTGTTTCAATTCAATATTGAAACGCGAGCAGCAATCGCTGAGTTTGTTGGGTGCATAACCCAGACTTCGGGAAATTTTCACCGTACAATCCCAATTTTTATGCAACAGCAAACCCTGAGAAGACAACCCGTAATGTGCTATACATTGCCGAAGTACACTGCGGTCAAAACTTTCGTTGTGTGCCACCACTTGCCGGTGCAGCAGGCGTTTGTAGATTTCTACATATTGCTCATCAAAGGTACCCACCTCTTGTGTATGAGCCGGTGTGATGCCGTGTACACGAATATTGTGATATGAATAGAAATTTTGTGGCGGCTGTATGAGTGTATAAAACTCATCTGTGATGACATCGTGTTCCACTGTAACAATACCCACTGCGCAGGCGGAATGTCCGTGAGAGGTGGCGGTTTCAAAATCGATGGTGGTGAAGGTCATGGGGTAAAGATAAAAAACAGAAAAGTAAAAGCCACAGAAAGTGCGAATTAACTTTAAGCTAAACCATTCAAAGAAATAACACACATCCGAATCACTGTTTCACTAATTTTGTCAGCAGCACCTTATTGTCTGAGAACAAATAATAAACACCCGCCGTCAAAGATGACATGTCCATGTAGACTGTACCGTTTATTGGAGGCGAGACGCTTTTCACCATTGTTCCGCTGGCATCGTAAAGTTCCAATAAATTGATATCGGAATACTCTTTCATTTCGACCACACAGATGTCTTTAACCGGATTCGGGTATACACTGAACCGCTTATCCTCATCTATGCGAACTCCGGCGATAGATGAAAAGGTATACATGCCATTAAGATCTACCTGTTTTAGACGATAATAGGATATTCCAGTGTACGGTGAATTATCTCTTGTCTCATAATATTTCAGGATATTGCTATTACCGGCTCCAGTCTGCACTGTCAATGTTTCCCAGTTAAGGACATCTTTGGAGCGCTGAATTACAAAATGGTCGTTGTTTAGTTCAGATGCTGTCGCCCAGCTGATATCTACTTTTTTTTGTTCATTCACTTCGGCATTGAAATACAATAATTCAACCGGCAATGGAACGCTGTTATGCGTGCCGGCACCGCTGAGATAAGCTGGCATATACCTCCAGGGGCCGTACATTTGTCCGGTAATAGCCAAGACGGGACTGTACTTCACCCGCACCCTGACTTTTGTTGAAAGAGAAGCCACCTTTATGACCAATCTTTTTAATTCGGTGCCAGACAATATCAGGTTTGTGTAAGCTGTCTGAGTAGAATTAAACTGTACGCTATTGGTAATGGTGCCATTTGTTGCTGTGCTGAAACCTTGCCCATCTGTTTTTGCTTCTATGACTAATTTCCCTTTATTGTATCCCAAAAATGATTTAGCCATAATACCTGTTCCAAATTTATCATCAATCACATTGCTTTGATTGATGATAGTGCTTAAATCGGAATTAAACAGGCGCATGTTATTCCTTAATCCTTTACCACCATTTCCTGAATAGAGAAAGAATGCTCCTTCATCGATTTGTCCGTTATCGTAATATTTTGCTCCTATTATTACATCTGAAAAACCATCGCCGTTTACATCGCCTGCTGAGGCAACGGTAGACCCAAAATAAGATGATACCTGATTACATTCTAACAGAGCAGCAGCTGTAGTTACTAGTCCACTTGAAGAGCCATGATACACAAAAGAAACGCCTTCATCGGTTTGGCCGTCATCATATTTGTATGCTCCAACTATTACATCGGAATAACCATCGCCGTTAACATCGCCGGCACCGGCTACCGAATTACCAAATAAGGCCAACACCTGATTAGATTCAATCAATGCTGCCGGTGTCGAATTTATTCCACCTGATGAGCCATGAAATATAAATGCGGCACCTTCGTTTGATTCTCCATTATCATAAAGATAGGCACCCACTATCACATCAGCATATCCATCGCCGTTAACATCGCCGGCACTGGCAACCGAATAACCAAAATTTGCAATTATCTGATTACATTCTATCCTGGTAAAAACCCCTAAATGAATTCCACTTGGTGAACCATAATAAACATGTGCAACACCTTCATTTGTTTCACCATTATCATAAAAAAGCGCACCTACTATGACATCAGCATAGCCATCACCATTGACATCTCCTGCACCTGCAACTGCATTACCAAACTCGGAATATGCCTGATTCGATTCAATTATTATTGGTGATGCCGTATTAATGCCACTTGACGAACCATAATAAATAAATGCTACACCTTCAGTTGCTTCACCATTATCATAAAAATTTGCGCCTACAATAACATCCGCATATCCATCACCATTAACATCACCTGCACCTGCAATTGCATTACTAAACTCTGAGTTTGCCTGATTAGATTCTACCATAGCTGCAGGAACTAGGTTGAGACCGCTTGATGAGCCATGAAAAATAAATATAGCACCTTCGTTATTTTCTCCATTTTCATAATCAACTGCACCTATTATTACGTCAGCATACCCATCACCATTGACATCACCAGCGGAAGCTATGGTGCTTCCGAAACCTAAAAATGCAATATTTAATTCAAGCAAAGTTGTAGGTACCATGCTAATACCATTTGCAGAACCATGATAAACAAACACAACACCTTCAGAATACTGTCCATTATCATAATTTGAAGCTGCCACTATAATATCTGAATAGCCATCACCGTTCACATCTCCTGCACCTGCAACAGAATTATCCAAATGTGCACTACCCTTATTCGATTCAATTTGCACAAATGCTGTTGTCCCTATACCTTCTGCTGCGCCATGATAGACAAAAGTTGCTCCTTCATTAGATTCACCGTTATCATAACTGTATGCACCCACTATCACATCAGAATAGCCATCGCCATTCACATCTCCTGCAGAAGCAACAGACATACCAAAAAATGCCACATTTTGATTAGATTCCAATTGAGCAGTAGCAGTGGTGTTGATACCACTAGCTGAACCATTGTATATAAAAGCAGCACCTTCATCTGTTTCACCATTATCGTAATTATATGAACCCACAATCACATCTGAATACCCATCACCATTTATGTCTCCAGCAGATGCTACTGAAATTCCAAAATATGCAAAGTCCTGATTGGATTCAAGAATGGTTGTTGCTGTAGAACTAATTCCAGCAGATGATCCGTGATATATAAATGCAAGCCCTTCACCGCCTTCGCCATTTTCATAAGTATATGCCCCAACTATCAAATCTGAATAACCGTCTCCGTTAACATCACCTGCGCTTGCTACAGAATATCCGAAATAAGATATTGTGTGGTTAGATTCTAACAGTGTAACATTTGCAGTATCTATACCGCTTGAAGATCCATTATAAATAAATGCTGCGCCTTCATTTAATTCTCCGTTATCATATATATTCGCCCCAATTATAATATCCGAATAGCCATCGGCATTTATATCACCTGCGGAAGCTACTGAAATTCCAAATTGTGCACTTGCCTGATTGTATTCTATCTGTTTTGAAGCAACAGTTGAAATACCCGTCACAGAGCCGCGATATACAAATACAACTCCTTCATTGACCTGTCCGTTATCATATCCATAAGCACCCACAATTATATCTGAGTATCCATCTCTGTTTACATCTCCAGCTGTTGCAACTGCGCTGCCAAAATATGCACTCACTTGATTGGATTCTATCTGGGTGTTTGCTACTGCACTAATACCCGCAGCAGCTCCATGATATATGTAAACAGCTCCTTCATCTGATTCGCCATTATCATAAAATGCAGCTCCTACCAGTACATCCGAATAACCATCACCATTGACATCTCCGGCTGAAGTAACTGAAAGTCCAAATCTTGCAACAACCTGATTTGACTCTAGTATTATTGCTGCTGTTGTACTTATGCCGTTTGCCGAACCCTGATAAATGAAGGCAGCACCTTCATCAAATTGACCGTTATCATAGGCATACGCACCGACTATCACATCAGAATAACCATCACCGTTTACATCTCCGGCTGAAGCAACTGAATATCCGAAACTAGCGTTTATCTGATTGGATTCTACCTGCGTGAAAGCAGTTGTACTGATTGGATCTATTGTAACAGGAAATTGAGCGTTTTGTGCATTCACCACAATGGAAAACTCATTATTTTCCGTTTCAAAATATGCTTCTAACAATTTTTGATTTGCATCCCAAACCTTTAAATCGTTGTAGGTGATTATTTGCTCAGGTACACCATCGCAATCCCGAAAAAAATGCAGCTCTTTTGCATTTGCTTTTTCAATCTGCAAACCATCCGTACTGATTTTTATTTTTATCTGCTGTGTATTTACAGGGACGCTATCCACTATAAAATTCTGACGAACGCCTTGCTCTGAATTGATATATTGTTCGGTGAAATGTTTATGTTTGAAGTTAATTTCATTTTCATCATTAAATACCATTGCTTCATTTTCCGGCATTTCCAATAAAGTACCGTCTGCATAAATTCCTTTATTGATGAGTCTCAGTTTCCAGTCATAACCTGTTGAATCTTTTCTGTTTTGCATACTAAATTCACCCGGACGAAAATAAGACCTGATATTATTTTTTCGGTTCGGACACTGATAGGCATTTTCAACGGAGTCGTAATGAATATGATATTCCTGTTGTGAAATATTCTGTTGTATGGCAGCCATCCAGTTTGCATTGGTATCCAGAAACTCTTTATGATTTTTAGCATTTACAGGTGCTTCTTCAATAGAATTTCCTGCTTGATTTTGAGGATACTGCACAACTGAATATTTTCTGTTATCGTCGATATGGAGATTCGAGATAAATAAGATACTCAAAACAAGAAGACCGAATTTAATAAACGTTTGCATGTTAAAGGTATAAAGGTGTCATTCAAATTATTTACAGGGTGTATTCATCGTTTTTTCTGCCTGTGCAGAATTAAAGGACTGCCATATATTGATGTTTAAATCTGCTATACACCATTTGCCTTTATCTTGCTGGACAGACAAACGGCTTGATTTTGTTTTGTCTTTATTCCACCATTCAATTGTTTGCACCGTTTTTTCTTTCACATCGATTGTTGTGCAATATTGTTTATTATATGTGCTGAAATCGTTTTGTACAGCCGTTTTAATTTTAGTTAATAAATCAGCCGCATAAGCATTTAACAATCCTGCACCATTTTTTTGACTTGGATGTATCAACAATAAAAACATCTTCTCAGATTTTCCTGCATTCCCTTCAACTAATAAATTATTTAACCACACGGCTACATCCTGAATATTATTAAAAGCAGGAATGTCAACATCGGGTAATTGCTGAAAATTGCGTTCCGTTTGTTGCAGGCTATTTT
>JADLAJ010000086.1 GCA_020848255.1 Chitinophagales bacterium | reverse complement strand
CCGGTAACTATTGAAAAAATGGATGCAAAAGCAATTAAAACAGCTTCTTCCGCAGATTACTACGATGATTTGGCAAAATTAAAAGGAGTTCAGACTATCAATGGTAGTATGACTTTTACATCTGTAAATACACGTGGTTTTGGCGGTATCTCCAACACTCGTTTTGTTCAGTTGATGGATGGTATGGATAATGCTGCTCCTTTACTAAATTTCCCTACAGGTAATATTGTTGGTATCGGTGAATTAGATATCAATAATGTTGAGTTGGTACCTGGTGCAGCTTCTGCATTATACGGTCCTAACGCATTCAACGGTATCTTACTAATGAATTCAAAAAATCCATTTGAACAACCAGGTTTCAGTATGCAAGTTAAAGGTGGTTTTGCACAGGCAGACAATGGTTATGGTGTAAAACCGATGGGTAGTGCAGCACTTAGATTTGCACATGCATTTAAAAGTAAAAAAACAGGACAGGATTACTTGGCAATAAAAGCCAATTTCAATATTTTCCAGGGTACTGACTGGTATGCGAATGATTATACAACCGATAGAAACCTAGGAACTCAGGATAATGTGGGTAATCCTAATTTTGATGGTATGAACACATATGGAGACGAAAACAGAATTTTTGTTCCTTATGGTGCAATCAGAGGTAATTTAATAGGTGGCGCTGCTGCTAGTTTACAAGCTTCCCCTCTTTTTCAGGCAGCAGTTACTGCAGGCGTTACAGCTCAGGTAAATGCTCAAATACCAGCTATTACAGCAGGTGTTACAGCAGCTGTAAGACAGCAGGCTTTTCTTAATGCTCAAGCAGGTGGTGCAGATGTTGCAACTGCTAATGCTTTAGCTGATGCATTTATAGCTTCTCCAACAGGACAAGCTACGATAGCAGCGGGTGTTCAAAATCAGGTTAATACGCTTATTTCACAAAATGTAGCTTCACAGCTTCCTATTCAGGCGAACGCACGTGCAACTTCAAAAGTTGACTCTATCAGTTCTTTACTATCCTTGGATTTAAGAAGAACTGGTTTAACAGAAGATAAATTAATTGATAATCACAAAGCGACTTCCGTAAAAGGAGATTTTGGTGTTTACTTCCGCCCTTTTAAAGATAAATCATATGAATTTTCATATAACTATAGAATTGGTTATGGTAACTCCGTATATCAGGGAAGTGAGCGTTATGCACTAAGAAACTTTACACAGCAATATCACAAAGCAGAAATTAAAGGAAAAGATTTCTTTATTCGTTCTTATATGTCTCAAACAAAAGATGGAGATACATATAACATGACAGCATTGGGTGCTTTTACAAATGAAGCTGTTTCTTCTTCTTCAGGACAATGGGTGCCAACTTACCTTGGAAATTATGCAAATCCTTTAATTCAGGCTGCATTACAAACATCTGCTGCAAGCGTATTAGCAAATGCAGCAAATATATTGCCTACTATTCATGATACAGCTAGAGCGCGTGCAGACAGACCATGGACAAGCCTTTCTGCCGAACAACAACAAGCTGTTATTGAAGGTGTACGTACAGGTTTGTTCCAAAGAGGTGGTGCAGGGTTTATTGATAATTCCCGTTTATTCCATACTGAAGCAATGTTAGATTTATCTCGTTGGACAGGAAAATGGATTGATATTCAAGTTGGTGGTAACCATAGAATGTATAGCTTAGCTACACAGGGTACTGTATTTAATCAGGATCCGGATGGAACAGGTGTATATCCTAGAATTAAAATTCAGGAATACGGTGCATTCTTACAATTACAACGTAAACTATTCAAAGATCATTTGAAAATTCAGGCTTCAGTTCGTATAGACAAAAATCAGAATTTCAAATTAGTGGTTTCTCCACGTGTTGCCGTAGTTGGTACATTTGGTAAAGACAGAAATCATAATGTTCGTGCTTCATATCAAACAGGTTTCAGAAACCCGGATTCACAGGCACAATATATTTATTTCCCTACCACAAATATCTTATTAGGTGGTACTAGAGACAATGCTGAACGTTATGGAATTTATAATGGTGGTGCTTACTCTTTAGCATCATACGATGCATTTGTTGCTTCTGCTTTAGCAGGTGCTCCTAACCCATCTTTACTGGAAGAGTCTAACTTTGATTATGTAAAACCTGAGCAATTACAAGTTGTTGAGTTAGGATACAAAACTGTGTTATTCAAAAAATTAATGATCGATGTAAACGGATATTTCAATATCTATAAAGATTTCATTACACAAATCACAGTAGTTAGTAAGGACAGTACAAGACATCAAGGAGTTTTATTGCCAGGTGTTGCACAGGTATTACAAGGTACATCACGCTCTGCAACAACATGGAGACCATATGTAAACATTCCTGGAAAAACATTCTCTTACGGTGCAGGTATTGGTGTAGGATATATGTTGCCAAAAAGCATTATGGTTAGAGCAAGTTATAACTTTATGGATTATAAAGTTAAAGGTGGTCAGCCGTCAATTGGTACCATTAATGACTTAGGTTTCAATGCTTCTAAACATCAAATGTTTGTTGGTATTTCCGGTGACAGAGTATGGAAAGGCTTGGGCTTTGGTATCGACTACAGATGGCAATCAGCAATAGCTTGGAGCTCAGATTTTGCGGATGGTACAGTAAAAGCACGTGGTATGTTAGATGCAAACATCAGCTACTTCGTTGCTAAAGCAATGACTACATTCAAAGTAGGTGCTACTAATATTGCTGGCCCAACATACAGAACAAATGTAGGTGGTCCATTCATCGGCAGAACGTTCTATGCTGCAATAACATTTGATCAAAGCAAAATGTGGAGAGCACACCACAGCGAAGTAACTGGCGCTAAAGAATTTTAATAAAATCAGGTTACATAAAATACTAAGTCCCGAATAATTTCGGGACTTTTTTTGTTTATACACGCGAGTTAATATTTATACCTGCAAACCAGGTTAGTAGTGTATTACATTTGTCTTACCCATACAATATTAATCACCATCTATCATGTTTCGACACAGAGGAAAGAACAGAACCTATTTGCACAATCTTCGATTGGCAGCGCTGTTGTCATTTATTGCAGGAATGGTAAATAGTATCGGAGTACTGTCGGTCAAAGTATTGACGACTAATGTAACTGGTCATTTTGCTTATTTTGCAGAAGAAATGGTAGGTAAGCGTTATTTCAGTGCACTGGTATTTTTACTATATATACTGTGTTTCCTATTAGGCTCATTTATATCCAACTTGCTTATAGAATTGGTTGCTAAAAAGAATGTACGTATTTCGCATGCGGCACCTATGGTTATTGAAATTTTTATGCTGGTGGGCATTGGTATTTGGGGTGGTACTATTTCCAACGGGCAATTTATTGCCTGTGTATTATTATTCATAATGGGAATGCAGAATTCACTTGTTACAATGGTATCTCAGGCAACTGTTAGAACGACTCATTTAACAGGTCTATTTACTGACTTAGGTATCGAATTATCTCAGTTGTTTTTCTATAAAGCAATTGAAGAACAGCATAAGCTAAAAAAAAGTATCTACCTCCGATTAGCTATCATCTTATTCTTCTTTATAGGTTGTGTTTCAGGAGGCTATTTATACAATATAATTGCCTTTAAAACACTGCTGCTCACAGCTGGATGTTTGATGATAGCATTATTTTATGATAATCTTCGCACAAGATTCTACGTCATTAAAAGACAAATAAGGGATTTTTAATGATTGATTCAGACGGCACTTTTAAGGTAAACTTCTTGTGCAAGATGATTACTTCCATTTGTCTTATAAATCTTACGCAAAATTTCATGCGCAACTTCCAGACTTTTTAATCCGTCTAAAGCGGTAACCTTCGGTTCTGTATTAAAAATTAAACATTCAGCGAAACTGTTTAATTCTTCTTTTAAAGCATCATACTCTTCCAGTACTATTGTTTCGGAATTCAGGTATTTGATGTTTTCTTCCATCCGTAGTGGAACGGAATTATGTTTTGCCGTTTCCGATAAGTTTAGCAATTCCGCTTCTCTGTGCAGGAAGTCCAGGGTAATATGATTGTCTTTCTGGAAGAACAGCATTTTACGCATCTTTTGTACAGAAGTTCTGCTGGCAGTAAGATTGGCCACACAGCCGTTGTCAAATTCTATTCTTGCATTGGCTATATCTATCTGATCAGATAAGACAGATACGCCACTGGCATTGATACTTTTAATATTTGCTTTTACAACAGATAACACGATATCAATATCGTGTATCATAACATCAAAGATGACTGAATCCGACGTTCTTTTGGCGTCAAAATGAGATAAACGATGTGCTTCAATGAACATCGGATTCAATTCCAGATGTTGTAAAGCCAGAAATGCAGGATTGAAACGCTCAATATGTCCCACCTGAAATTTGATGCCGGCTTCTCTGACCAGTTCTACCAATCGTTTAGCTTCATCAAAATTATTGGATATAGGCTTATCTATAAAAACATGTTTTCCATGACGGATAGCCTTTTCTGCATAATAAAAATGAGAATCTGCCGGTGTCAGAATATCAACTGCATCGCACTTGCTAATCAATTCATCCACATCAGAATAGCATTTAATGGTGTAATCTTCCTGAATGCGCTGCAATTTGGAAGGTTCCATGTCGAAACAGCCCACTACTTTAAAATAATCAGAATCCAACAGCCTTTCAAGGTGCTGTGAACCTAATCTTCCAATGCCGATGACGCCTATTTTTATCATTAATAGAATAAAAATAGCCTGCTATTTAATTGTATCACAATAAATTAATCCACGAATTGTGCATTATCCGTATTTTTGCACCGTGGTAACAGACAAAAAAATAGCATTTCACACCCTGGGCTGCAAGCTCAACTTCTCGGAAACATCCGCCATTGCTCGTCAGATGCAGGAGCGGGGGTTTACAACCGTAGATTTTGAAGAGCCTTCAGATGTGTACGTGATTAATACCTGTTCTGTCACCGATCAGGCAGATACCAAGTGCCGGAATATAGTCCGAAAGGCAATGAAACAAAATCCAAATGCCTATGTAGTGGTGGTAGGTTGCTATGCGCAATTGAAACCTAAAGAAATCGCTGCCATCAAAGGAGTTGATTTAGTGCTGGGGGCATCAGAAAAATTTAAATTGCCGGAAATTATCACCGATTTAACTAAAAACCCCTGCGGTCAGGTGCTGGCTTCTGAAATTTCCAATGCTAACTTTTTTGTGGATGCTTATTCTGTAGGCGACCGTACCCGTTCATTTCTGAAAATTCAGGATGGCTGTGATTATAAATGTTCATTCTGCACCATTCCGCTGGCACGTGGCAAAAGCCGCAGCGATACACCGGAGAATGTATTAAAGAATGCCAGAGATTTAGCAGCAAAAGGGGTGAAGGAAATTGTGTTAACAGGTGTAAATACGGGCGATTATGGCAAAGGCATTGAAGGAGATTATAATTTCTTCGATATCGTAAAAATGCTGGATGAAGTAGAAGGCATTGAACGTTTTCGTATCTCTTCCATTGAACCCAATTTACTGACGGATGAAATCATAGATTTTGTAGCACAAAGCAAACGCTTCATGCCGCATTTCCATATTCCGCTGCAAAGCGGCAGCGATAAAATGCTGAAACTGATGCAGCGTCGTTATAAAAGTGATTTGTATAAAAGCAGGGTGGAAAAAATCAAATCCGTGATGCCGCATGCCTGTATTGGTGTGGATGTAATTGTGGGTTTTCCGCAGGAAACAGACGATGATTTTCTAGATACCTGTAATTTTGTAAATGAACTGGATATTTCTTATCTGCACGTATTTACCTATTCAGAGCGTGCCAATACCAAAGCTATAGAAATGGACGGTGTGGTGCCGGTGCCGGAGCGCAATCAGCGCAATGCGATGCTTCGAACGCTCAGTGAAAAGAAGAAACGGTACTTTTATCATCAGTTCTTAGGTTCGGAGCGAGAAGCATTAATGGAGCAGGAACAGCACGGTGCAGTGATGCACGGCTTCACGGATAATTATATCAAGATGTCCATGCCTTTTGATGCTGCAAAAGTAAATCAATTGGTAAATGTATATTTACAGGATTTTGATGATGCCGGTAATGTAAATGCAGCGGCTGTAAAAATGGCTCACTGATTTTTAATCCTTTTTGTATCTTTCTGTCATGCCAGCATCATTACTTCTCAAAAATTTAGCACGGTTTATCACACTCAGCAAAGAAGAAGAAGCTTATCTGGTATCCAAACTGAAAATTAAAAAACTGCGTAAAAAACAATATTTTCTGCAGGAAGGAGATGTATGCAAGTATCAGGGATTTGTTTACAAAGGTTGTTTACGTGCATTTGAGGTAGATGCTAAAGGAGTGGAGCATGTAGCGCAGTTTTCCCCGGAAGACTGGTGGATTGGCGATATTTACAGTTTCTATACCAACGAACCTGCCAAACTGAATATAGAAGCGCTGGAGAATACCGAATTATTTATTTTTGACAAAGACAGTCTGGAAGATTTATACGTGAAAATCCCGAAAATGGAACGCTATTTCCGCTTGCTCATGCAAAATGCACTGATTTCACTCAGCCAGCGAGTAATTTCTTCCATGTCAAAATCGGCAGCAGAACGCTATTGTGAATTCATTCATCGTTATCCGCAAATAGAGCAGCGTGTTCCTAATCACCTGATTGCTTCTTACTTAGGCATTAAACCGGAATCGCTGAGTCGTATCAGGAAACAGTACATTAAACCAAAGGATTCTAAGAAATCTTAACCTACATCAATATTATTTCTTAAGCAAGGTCATTCATTTGAACAATATTTATGTTGCAACTTTGCAATATAAAAATAACAGACAAATGAATTACAACGTATTCACGAACACCATTAAAAAAACTAAAACAATGAGTAAAAAAACAATTGTATTCTTATTTGCAGCGATGAGCGTCTTCATGCTGCAGGCACAAACACCTAAGACTGTTTGGAATTTAGACAAATCACATGCTTCTGTAACGTTTGGAATTGACCATATGGTGATTTCTGAAGTAGAAGGAAAATTCAAAGAATTCAGCGCAGATATACAATCTGACAAAGCTGATTTTACAGATGTTAAAGGTTCTTTTACAGTAGCGTTAAAAAGTATTGATACAGATAATGAAAAACGCGATGAGCACTTACGTGGTGCAGATTTTTTCGATGTGGAAAAAAAACCGAACCTGACTTTTGTTATCAAGAAATTTACAAAGGTAAACGGCAAGGTTTATAAAGTTACAGGCGACTTGACATTGCACGGTGTAACCAAATCCGTAACGCTAAACGGGAAATTCGGCGGTATTATTAAGGATCCATATGGTTTGACGCGGGCAGGATTAACTGCTACAGGTGAAATCGACCGCTATGCATTTGGTTTAAAATACAATGCGGCTTTGGAAGCAGGAGGACTGGCTCTTGGACAAAAGGTGCGTATCAAGGTCAATCTGGAATTTACAAAGGCAAAATAATTTTTTGATTTTAATATTGAATACCGCAGTTGCTACACTGCGGTATTTTTTATTTTTCAGGATAATACTTTATCTGTACACAAGTAGGATTTTCAACTTTTATTTTCTTTCCTGTTTTTTTCAATAAACCTGTTTTCTTATTCCTTTTAAATACGATGATATTTCCCGTCGATTGATTGGCTACAATCAGAAATTTTCCGGTAGCATCGATACAAAAATTCCGGGGAGTTTTTCCTAAGGTAGAATGATAGGCAACAAATTGCAGTATTCCATTCTCTTGAATAGAAAAGATGGCGATATTATTTTCTTCTCCTCTATTTGTTGCATATAAAAATTTTCCATCCGGAGAGATATGAATATCAGCACTACTGAATTCAACTTGGTATTTTTTAGGATGTGTGGTAATTCTTTGAATACTGTCCAGTTTTCCGTTTTCATAATTATACACACTAATAGTGCCGGATAATTCTTCAATACAATAAGCAAATTTTCCGTTTGGATGAAAGGTAAAATGTCGCGGTCCGCTTCCGGGAACGGTAAATGTAATGGGGTTTTTACTGTCTTTTAATACAGGAGCCTGCAAACTGTCAAATGCATAACACCAGATTCTGTCGCCACCCAAATCGGGCAGAAATACATAATTTCCGTCCGGTGAAAAAACAGTGGAATGGATATGCGAATGTTCTTGACGTGTTTTATGGATGCTACCTTCTGAATAACGAATGATTTGATTGGCAGGTGCAATATTGCCATCCTGCTGTACTGGGAATGACGTTACGCTTCCATCAGTATAGTTGGCACTCAGTAAATAGTTTTCAGATTTTGATAAGGAAACATAAACCGGATTTTCTCCGCCCGTTTGCCGGCTATTTATAAATGTCAGAGATTTTTCTGATGGATTAAATTTATAACTGCTGACACTTCCTGCTTTAGGTGTTTTTGCATCGGTGCAGGAATATAAAAATGTACCATTTTGCGATAGGAGGAGATATCCGGGATTCAATACATCTTTAGCTGAAGTTACTTTTGATAAATTGCCTGTGATAGTATTCAGTTCATATACATAAATTCCTTCTTTCGTTTTATCAAAATTATAGGAGCCAATAAAAACAAATGTTTTTTCAGCAAACACGTTCCATCCGTAAACGAAGAAAAAGATAAACAGCAGTAATATATTTTTCATTTTCAAAATATGTTGTTTGGGTAATTTTTAATAGAAATTATTTTTGAATGGCATCATCATATATCGCTTTTGCAATTCGAGCAATCACAGATTCTAAAACAGCATCTTCCGCGTAAGCATCATTCACAAAAACTGCCAGTGCAATATGTTTGCCGTTTGGCAGTGTGATAATACCCACATCATTGGTGGCCGCTGTCATTCCCTTTTCTGTATCAGAAGTACCGGTTTTATGCGCAACAGGCGTTCCTTCTGGTAATAAGTTAACAATTCTGTTTTTGCCTGTAGTAGTTTCCAGCATCACCTGAAAAAGATAATCTGTATTCGCCTTTGATAAGATTTTACCCTGATAAAATTTCGTCAGCAGCTGTACCATCGCGT
>JADLAJ010000085.1 GCA_020848255.1 Chitinophagales bacterium | reverse complement strand
GAAATATATTAAAGACAAAAAAAATTCAAGTTGCAACAATTATCACAACAATTGATGGTATAATTAATTCAACAAAAACAACATCCATCGAAATTGAGAAAATAAACGAAACTCTTATTGAAGAAATTAGATTTGAATTTGTAAAAGCAGCAAGAAAAAAGGAATCATTGGATGGCAAACATCTATTTACAATAGACGAATACCTTGAAACTTTTGTAAATGAAGGCTTTAAGGTACAACAGCTTTATAAAGACGACAAAGACTTTATTGAAAGCTTAATTGAAAAATATGAGACTAAACATTACAATCATCTACGATTTCTGTCAAGTAAACACAAGGCTGAGATACAAAAACTTCGCATTGTTCATAAGCCATTTTCATTTGTTTTTCTTATAAGTGGTATCAACAAATTTCATATTGTATGGGAAACTCTTGACACTCAGGAAGCTACTTATATATGGACTGTTGATAATAATACAAAAGACTTAAAACAAGCATTAACTAATACAGATAAAATAATTAATTTAATAAATAGAGACGGGAAAAATGAATATATAAAGCAAAATGAAAAAAATTTCAATAGAGTTTTTCATGATTATACCGATATGAAAAATGGATTTAAGCATTGGAAAGAAGATATTGAAAAAATTGTATCTCCACCCCCACCGGGTGTTGTCACCCGTGCTGCTACTGACTAAATTCTATACTCGGTAAGCATCTCCAACTTCGCCACATAATTCCATTTCTGATCAGTCTTTTTAAAATCAACCATCCGTTCTATTACTAATTCTCTGATTATCAATGCTGTCATTTTAAAAATAAAAATTTTATTGTTAAAAATTACTTTTTTATTGTTTTTCAATAAATATTTACTGATATTTGCATTGTCAATTAAATATTTAGATAATGAAAAAGAATTATGATTTTATATTAAAAGCGCTGGAAGTAATATCCTGGATGGTTTTTATTGGTCTTTGTATTGACTCAGGTGCTTATCTTTTCCGGTTTATTTTTTCCTTTATTAAACCTCACTATTTTAAAGATATAATCCTTGCTGAAATGCAGAAAAAACAATCGGGGCATTATATCGGAATCATGAGTTTTATTATTGCTCTGTCTCTGCTGAAGACTTATTTATTTTACCTGGTTATAAAAATCTTCCTGAAATTAAACTTGGTAAAACCTTTCGATGCGGAGATTGCCAAACTGATCCAAAAAATAAGCTATGAAACCTTGTCAATTGCTATTGTCAGCTTCATCGCACATCATTATACCAAAACACTTATACAGTCCGGTTATGATGTTAGTCATCTGGAAAAACACTGGAATGATGTGCCTGCTTTTTTAATGATGGCCGCTATTATTTATATCATTGCACAGATATTCCACAAAGGTATTGAGTTGCAATCTGAAAACGAATTAACCATTTAAGCTATGCCTATAATTGTAAACCTGGATGTGATGATGGCAAAACGCAAAATGTCATTAAACGAGTTATCCGAAAAAGTGGATTTGACCTTGTCCAACCTTTCCATTTTGAAGACAGGCAAAGCAAAAGCAATTCGCTTCAGTACCCTGGAGGCTATTTGTAATGCCTTAAACTGTCAGCCCGGCGACATTCTGGAGTATCAGCAGACTGATACTTTACCTACTGAAAAATTGTGACGAATTTGTCTGGAATGATACCGCTTTACCTCAGCAAGGTAAACGTTCCTTTGTATACTTTCACTTCACCATCCGGCATTTTGGCCGTGAAGAAATAGACATAACTATCTTGCTGTGCAGGCTGCCCTTTAAACGTACCGTCCCAGCCTTTTGTGGCATCTCTTGGTACAAAATTCTCCGATTCAAATACTTTCTCTCCCCAGCGGTTGAAGATAACGAAATCTATCACCAACATTCCTTTTACATCTGATATAGGTACGTAAATATCATTGATTGTGTCCCCGTTCGGAGAGAATGCTGTCGGAATATATACATCGTAAAAACAATCTTTATTTACTTTTACCGAATCAGTATTGGAACAATTGGCATTACTTACTTTCACTTTGTAAACACCGGAAGCAGTTACTATAATAGACGATGACATATCGCCTGTATTCCATAAGATGGTAGCAAAACTACCATTGCCCACACTTAAAACAATGCTGTCGCAAATCGTGGTATCTTTTCCTAAATTGACTAGCGGCAAAGCAAACTGTGTAACGACAATCGTATCTTTTGCGCTTCCGCATACGTTTTTGTTTTCAGCGATATAAGTTGCAGGCTTTGTAACGTTTATTTGTGGCCCCACTGCATTGGTACTCCAGATAGTCCCTGCATCACCGGTAAATAACTGCAGTGAAAAATCACCGCAGATGGTCGTATCATTTCCTAAAGAAATAATCGTTGGCTTATCTACCACATCCACGAAAATAGTATCAGTAACCGTACAGGTTCCATTGGAAACGGAGACATCATATTTACCAAACTGATTGACGGATATTGTTGGAGTTACAGCGCCGGTACTCCATAAATAAGAAATAGAAGCACCGGGCACGGTTGCGCGTAAGATGAGTGAACTGCCGTTACAAATAGCAGTATCTCTGCCTAAATTTACGTTTAATGCATTTGCGATTGAAATGACAATAGTATCTGCAACGCTACCGCAGCTATTGGTAATTTTTGCCACGTATGTTCCAGGTACACTTTGGTCTATAGCGACAGAAGCGGCCGTAATAAAAGGAGTACTGTTGAAATTTTTAAACCATTGTGTTTGTGCATTACCTGTGCTTAATGTACGCGAAAAATTACCGCAATAAGTAGAATCTCTTCCTAAATTTGGTTTTGGTTCTTTATCTATTTGAATAACAGTAATGGTATCACTTGCTTTGCAGCCGTTTTTAAATACATCTACCCAATAAATGCCGGGTCGGGTAATAGAGATGGAATTAGTTACGGCTCCGGTACTCCAAACGTAATTATCAAACGTATTACCTGCCCCTAAACTTATACTGCCGCCAACACAAACCGATGTTGAATTGGAACCAAAATCAAAAGTAACGCCTGAGCTTTGAGTAATATTTATAGTATCGCTGGCAATACCACAGCCAACGTTTATCGTTGCATAATATTTACCGGGTGTGGTAACAACAATGAATGCTGCCGTAGCACCTGTGCTCCATACGGTTGCTGCATTTCCAGTTCTCAGTGTATCTGAAAAAATACCGCAGAAGTTGGTATCTCTGCCTAAATTGAAAGGCTGTTGCGTAGTGGTTTGTTTTATTTCAATGGTATCAAAAACATCTCCGCAGCTATTAGAAACCTTAGCAATAAATTTACCGAACTGTGTTGCCGTATAATTTGCTCCTGTTCCTACCTGATTGGCGGTACTTGTAAGATACCAGGTAGTATTTGTATTTCCCGTAGACAGTTGTTCTGAAACAGGGCTGCAAACCGTTATATCGATTCCTAAGTTAGGTTTTGGTTCTTTATCAATTTGAATAACAGTGATGGTATCACTGCCTTTGCATCCATTCTTAAATACATCCACCCAGTATTTTCCGGGAGTAGAAATAGAAATAGAATGTGTTGAGGCACCTGTACTCCAAACATAACTATCATAAGCCGTACTGGCATCTAAACTGATACTGCTGCCAACACAAACAGAGGTGGTATTGGAGCCAAAATCAAAATTGATGCCTGGTGCTGGAGTAAATTTAATCGTATCTGTAAACACACCACAAGTAGCATAATACATACCTAGTGAAGATACCGTGATTGAATCTGCTGTAACACCTGTACTCCATACACTTGTAGCATTTCCTGTTTTTAGTACACGTGTAAAAGGCCCGCAATAACTTGTATCATTTCCTAAATTAAAGGCATTGCAAGTATTGCATTTATTAACCACTACTTTTACCGACGTAGTTTTAGTACAAATTCCATCCGTTGCCGTAATATTATAGGTTAAACTATCTTTGGTGGCACCACTGTAATTCAAAGTCTGATTGATGGTATTTCCTGTTCCTCCACTTGCTCCGGTAATCCCTGCACCACCGCTTACTGTCCAGCTAAATGCTGCATTCGGATCGGTGCTTGAAATATTAACTGAAGCATTACCGCCACTGCAAAAAGATAAATTATTGACGTTAGTGGCAACATCCAGACAAATCAATTTAAACTGAAGAGTGTTAGAAACAGGCTGACTTCCGTTCGGATGTGTAATGGCTTTTATATAATGATAGCCTGTATTGCAGAAATTTGTTACAGGGTTTGCACTGCCGTCATTTGGAATAGGGAACTTTATAATTGTGGCACCGGAAATTGAATCAAAACGTAATCCATTGCACTTATCCGATGCATTGTTTCTAATGCCACCATTCGTTAAAGACGAAGTGTCTGTATTGGGCAAGTGTATTGCGTAATTACCATCGCCTACATTTGGATTAGTGTTATCAAAAATTGGCAATGAACAAGGTGCGTAAGTAAGGGCATCTCTACAGCTACCGTATTGAATTGAAGTAGTTCTATAAACATTAGGGCAACTGGCAGCCGGAGGTTGAACAGCATTTAAAAAACTAGCAGTTCCTGATGGGTTAGAATTGAGTAAGATGTATATGGGTTGCCCGCTACTGCAGTAGCTGCTAAAATTATATGGGAAAACAGGGTTTGTAGGATGGCTTAAGGTAAAGATAATTACGATTGCATTTGCAGGTATGAAACTCGACTGATCTGCAGCTATTAAAGTAGAGCCTGTACATGAACCATTTCTCAACAAGGTCATCATAGCGGCAGGTGGTGTTACAAATGTAAATGACCCTGGAGTTGTATTAATATTCGTATTAGGTAATCTTACAATTAAATTATTCACCTGAATGCCTGAATTACCTGATGTAATAACAACATACTCATTATTTGCTTCTACATAAGGTGCAGTATTACAAGCATCAAAAAAGATTCCTAAAATTTCAGGACAAGTTGTAGTAACCTGTCCGCCTCCACCGGATGTGTTAGCCCCTACATTGATAAATGCTATACTATCACCCTGACCGGCATATGGATTAAAAGCAGGATTAGTAGATTGATAAAAAACAACATTGGAGTTTGGCGGAATATTGGTATAATTGACAGAAAACTTCATGGTATCTCTTCCTGTTCCGCAGAAAACATCCGGAGAGAGACTTGTCAACTGTAATGACTGTGAAAATGCAGTAAAAACAGACAACAGAATTATTAATATCAATAAAAATTTATTCTTCATATAATTGCTTGCGATACGCAAATTTAACGCTAAAATGAGTGCGCAAAGACTAAGTATTCTTTACTATTTTAACAAGGTAACATTGCCTTTTAATGTTTTTTTACTGCCATTGTTGAACCTTGCCACCACTTCATAGCCATATGCCTCAAACTGGGCAGGTTCGCCTTTAAACGTGCCATCCCAGCCTTTTGTGATATCATCCGGCAATATATTAGTTGCTTCAAATACTTTATTACCCCAGCGATTGTAAATTAAAAATTTCTCAATGGTAGTATTTTGCGGATTCCCTCTCACATAGAATACATCATTCGTACCATCTCTGTTCGGTGTAAATGCATTTGGTATCCATAAATCATTGGCGCAGTTCGACGAAATAACAATCGCGTCAGAACCGGAACAGCCGTTTCCATCTGTAACGCTTACCGAATAAGTTCCGGCAGCTGTAACCGTAATGGAGCTGCTTTGTGCACCTGTACTCCATACATACGAGCGCAATTCAGAAGGTGCGCTTAAAAGCAGTTCTCCTTCGCAGAAGGCCGTATCATTTCCAAGGTCTACAATAGGTAACTCATTTTTTTCAATTACAATAGTATCTGAAACGCTTCCGCAATCATTACTGATGGTAGCTATGTAAGTTCCTGCTTGCGTAACGGTGATTTGTGCTGCAGTAATATCTGTATTCCATTGTGTCTGCTGATTTCCTGTAGATAAAACTTTTGAAAAATCTCCGCAGAAAGAAGTGTCATTGCCCAAACTAAATGCTGTGGGAGGATTTACTTGAGATACCTGAAGAGATGCTGAGTTGGAACAACCATTTTTGTATACCGTCACCGAATAGGTTTGTGCTTGTGAAACAGAAATAGTCCCGCTGGTTTCATTCGTATTCCATCTTACTGAGTCAGCATCTGCATTGGCAGTTAACCTTGTTTGAGACTGAGCACAAAAAGTTGAATTACCTGATATTGAAACCTGTGGAATTGAATTTACAACTACCTGAACAGAATCTGAACCTGTACAATTATTCTGTCCTGTAACATTAACTACGTATTTACCGCCGGTTCTAACTTTTATTGTTTGAAAAGCGGCACCCGTATTCCATGAGTATGAACTAAAGCCGCTACCAGCATCCAGTGTAATGGAATCACCCTGACAAAATGGTAAATTACCTGTAATTGTAGGATTACATGCTGCAATGCCACAACTATCCGGTATAAAAGAGCACTGCGGATTAGTCTTGTTAATTTGTGCTGTGCCTATAATTGTGCCATTATAAGCAGCATCACCTTGTTTATTTAATAAATTATCAAATACATAGTAACCTTTTAATCCTGTTTGTGTTGTTGGATTTGGTAAGGTACCAGACATATTCGCACGAATTTCTTGTTGCGTACGTGCTACATTCCAAATACGAACCTCATTCATATAGCCTTTAAATTGTTCATAATCAGGGCCGGTAGCCTGATTAATCTGACCAATAGTTGTAACAATATTATTATTGATTAAATTTCCGGAACAAGGCGTACTTGCAACCAGATAGCCGTTTCTATAATATTTGAATGTAGAGCCGTCATATACCATTGCCACATGATACGTTTTTTCTGCATCCGGCGGACATGGAGCATTTAACAATACATATCCGTTATTTGTTGTTGTTATTTCCGCGTTTAAAGGGCCTATTGCGTAATTAACAGCAGTTGCAACTTGATGTTTAGATACAAGATGCGGAGATGTAACAGGTGGAAGTTTGTTAAACATACATTCAACAGTAACTTTATTTCCGACAATATCTAAATCACCACAACCAATTCCTGATGGTGTATCAGCCAAATACAACCAGTTATCACATGGATCTGTGCTACATTTATTCACCACCACTTTTACCGTTTGTGTTTTAGTGCAACCTGCATCATTTGAAATGGCGGTATATGTAACGCTGTCTTTTGTATTTCCGTTATAAGTGAGTACTTGATTGATGCTGTTTCCTGTACCTGCAGACGCTCCGGTAATCCCCGATCCTCCTGAAACTGTCCAGCTTAAAGTGGCATTTGGATCTGTACTGGAAATATTTACGATAGCCGACTCACCGCTGCAAATAGATGTAGTTGTTGAGATAGCTGATACATCATTACAAACTAATTTGTAAGCAATGGTATTGGAAACAGGTTGTGTTCCTGCAGGATTGGTAATCGCCTTAATAT
>JADLAJ010000084.1 GCA_020848255.1 Chitinophagales bacterium | reverse complement strand
TGATTGATGGAATGCGCCAAACTCCCCAATATGATAGGATAGGAGATGGTCCAGATTTCTTTATAAGTACCTTTTAACTGCACAATAATTTATAATAAGCAGACAAATGTACAAATACAATTTGGTACTGCTTGTGAAACAATAACTAATAAGTTTTTAAGATGATGATCGCTTTTAACGTTGTCCGATTATTCCTCAGAGAAATCATTCGTCAACGAAGTCCTTCACATTTTCCACTGGTCGCCCCAGAGATGATTACCGGCATCCACATACATGGTTTCGCCGCTCACATAAGAAGCCATTGGAGAAGATAAAAACAGCACAGGATAAGCTACTTCGTCCATAGTGCCCATTCGTTTATTGGGAATGCCGTCCGTAATGCCTTTTAAGATGGCCGGAGGATACGTATCTAAGCCGGAAGACAAAATGATACCGGGAGCCACTGCATTTACACGAATATTATATCGCACCCACTCAATAGCGAGTGTTTTGGTGAGATTGTCAACCCCCGCGCGTGCAGCACCGGTATGTGCCATGCCCGGAAAACCGCGGAAAATATTGGCAATAATATTTACGATATTTCCGTCTTTTTGCGGAATGAAAAATGTTTTCGCCATAATTTGCGTAACATAGAAAGTGCCGATTAAATTATTATTCACCACGGCACGAAAACCATTAAATGAAATATTTTCTGCGGCTGAAGGAAACTGACCGCCTGCGTTGTTTACTAAAATGTCCAATCTTCCGGAATCTGCTTTTATTTTATCAGCTAATTTCTGTATTTGTTCCGGTTCACGTATGTCTGCAATAGCACTGCGTACATCGCCGAATTCTTTTAGTTCAGCGATGGCTTTTTCTATTTTTTCCGCATTGCGCGAAGCAATATAAACCACTGCACCTAATTGTAAGTAATGTTTGGCGATTGTATAGCCAATGCCACTGCCACCACCTGTAACCAATACGACCTTATCTTTGAATAAATCTTTCTGAAACATACTTTCCTGTTTTGTCTGGCAAAAATAAACAAATATTTTTACCAAACGAGCGTTCGGTAAAAAATGTCCTTAAATTCTGTATCCCAGTGAGAAATAGAAAGTTGGTTTTGCGTAATTCGATGCTTTGGAAATATTAAATCGTACTGGCCCCACCGGTGTTTTATAGGCTATTGTGATACCTTCGCTGTGAGCAAATAGCAATTTATTGTCTTTTAAATTGCTGATAACAGCTCTGTTTCCATATACATTTATATTGCCGTCATCACCTGTAAAAACAGATACTTTCGGTATAAAAAATAAATTCTTTATGGGTTCGTATTGAAGAGAAACAGAAGCGGTCAGAAAATTTAAATTCTGTACATATAAATCGCGGTTGCCCCAGAATGGAATTAAACTGGTCGTTCGTTCGCGCTCTCTGGATTCGGTGCCGCCCACATAAAATGCATCTGCCTGCTGGTTGGCAAAATCTTTTTTAGACGGACGAAATAAAAAGATCATTCCCATGTCTATTCGTGCATCCAGTGATACTTTTTTGTGCAATCGGAAGATGTGCTCGTACGTGCCGTATAGTTTAAAATACGGACTGAAATTGTGTCGTATGGTCGTGTCATAACTGATGTTGGTGGTATTGAAACTTGAATCAATTACAATACTTTCTGTATGGATAGAGGTAGATGTTTTTCCTGCAAATACAAATTCCGATTGTATCAAGGCATTTTTTCCTTTTGTAGGAAAGGTTTGCTGGTTGAAAGAGTTATAGGCATATTTTAAAATGATACTTGAATTCAGATACGGACGTTTGGATAAAGTGAACAAACTTTTAAATAAATCCGGACGTTCCGATGGTTTTATCTGAGGTTTTAAATTGCCCCATTTAAACTGAATACCACCACTTAATGCAGAATTCTGACTGACGGCATAGTTTATCATGATATCGGATTGCTCAAATAAATTTTTATAAAAACCCAGCGTTTTTCGTTCGTAAAAAACCGGCTGTTTTACGTATTCAAAGAAATGATTGGTACTCAAATAAAAGCCCTTGTTTCCGATATACACCTGATAAGCGGTGCGGATTTTCGGATTATCAGAAATGTCTATGGTGGTGATGAATCTGGATGCATTAAAAAACAAATTTCTGGCAGTCATATTCGCTATAATACCGGCAGACATCTCATTATCGTAATGCAGACCAAGTTTGTAAGCAAACTTCTTTGTCTTTTCTGTTTTTATAATCAGATTATGATTTTTGTCTTTGTTTTCCACGTAGTAATACACTTTGTCAAAGTATCGCGTTCCGTAGATTTCATCCACCGTTTGATTAATTTCTGATTTACAAATATTGTCAAAATGCTTCAGGCGGATTTTGTTTTTAACGACAGCTTCCAGATTGGATTTATCCAGCGTAAGTTTGATATCCTGCAAATACAAGCTATCTGTTTTATTGAGCCGGGTAGTATCTGTTTCCGAAACGTAATATTTTTTCTGACTTTCAGCCAGTTGCATCAGTGGCTCCAGAAACTGATGCGCCACCTGTTCACCCAAGGCTAAAATTTCTTTAGCCTTCCCAAAATCCATGGTTCCTATTTTTGCGTTTTTTAATGCATCGTTGTAATCCACCAGTATATCGCATAATTTTTTCTGTTGTTCGTAATCGGCGGCAATACTGAAACTGGTCGTTTGTTCCAGCATGTTCACCAGTGTTTTTAGTTCCTTTTTAGATAAAAGCATACCGCTGCAGTTGGCACCAATCACAAAATCAGCTCCCATGTTTTTTACATACTCCACCGGAAAATTTTTAAATAAACCGCCATCCACCAGTAGCATTTTTCCGGTGTCAATCGGACTAAAAGCAGTAGGGATGGACATGCTCGTTCTTAGAGCCAGCGCCAGACTGCCTTTGTCTATCACCACAGGTTTTCCGGTTACAATGTCTACCGCCAAGCATTTAAACGGGATTGGAAACTTATTGAAATCACTAATGTGATGCACGCGGAATGTAAGGTCGTTTAAAAAGGAAGTAATATTTTGTCCGTTAATAACCGCAATCGGTAGTCCGGGCATTAGTGTATTGGAATTCAGCTCTATCATATAGCGTCCGTATTCATCCTTTTCCTCCATCGTAATTTTGTTCAGCGGAACATTATTAGTCAGGTATTTGCTCCAATTGGTATTACGTGCCAGTGAATCCAGTTCATTGCCTTTATAGCCAATGGCGTACAATCCTCCCACAATACTGCCCATACTCGTTCCGGTGATGTAATCCACTTTTATATTGAGGGAATCAATCATCTTTAAGAGTCCAACATAAATCAGGCCTTTCGCACCGCCACCGCTGAGTGTTAATCCGACTTTGGGGCGAACAGAATTTGGCAGCAGATTCTTTTCAGAAGCAGGTAAGGTATAACAAATAAGAAAGAAGAGGAGAAGGAAAAGTATTTTTTTCATACAGTGAATTCAATGCAAATAAAGTTAGCAATTTATAAAAGAACAAATGTTCAGCTAACAACATTATACTGTGATGTTTATTGAAATACTTATTTTTCAGCAGTGTGAAATGGGGATAATCTAAGGGGTAATAGTTTTCTTGTTTCCCTTCACACTGATTATAAGCACACCCGCTAATACCAGCACCGTGCCAACAATATGCAGAAACGAAATACTTTCTTTCAGAATAAAATTAGATAAAAATATAGTGGCAATAGGGCCAACGCTGGCAATGATGGCCATATTGGAAGAACCAATGAATTCAATTCCTTTTGTCATTAAGAAAGAAGGAAAGACGGTACTGATAATAGCAACGCCCACGCCAATTAAATATACCTGATACGGAAATGAGAAAATATCAATACCATGTACAATAAGATAATGCACCAGCACGGCAATACAGGAAACAATCATGGAAATACAGGTAAATCGTATCGTGCCTACATTTTTAATGAGCCCGTCGCTCTTGACAAGATATAAAGCATAAGTTACAGAACTCAGCAAGACGAACACGGTGCCTTTCATCAGGTTCGAAGAAGCATAAGAGGCTTTATCCGAATAGAAAGCCAGTAAAATACCGGTGTAACAGATGGCCACCGCAATGATTTGTATAGCATGAATTTTTCGCTTAAAGAAAATGCGCGACATCAGTAAAACAAAAGTAGGATAGGTGAATATGATGTTTCGTTCCAAAGAAGCACTCACATATTGTAACCCCAGGAAATCAAATAAAGCGGCTAAGTAATAACCAATCAATCCAAGTGTAATAATATTTATCCAGTCATTCTTTACGATGGGTGCCGGCTGAGTTTGATATTCTCTTATCAGAATAATTATATAAAAAGGCAAGGCAAATAACATCCGCAAGGTCAGTATTTGCAGGCCGTCCACACCATAACGGAAGGCCAGCTTGGCAAATATACCTTTAGTGGAAAAGCAAATGGCTCCTAAGAAAACAAACAGTACACCTTTGTAAAACTTCGATTGCATAGTATAAAAAAAGGCAGCCTTTACAGACTGCCCGAATTTAGTCAATTAATTTTTACTTATTTTATCTGCAAAAGTTATTTGTTTTTTTTTGTGCAGACAGAATCGCATTTGAACTAATTACAAAGTACACTTTCTTACTTATGCTTATTTCATCATGAATGATGATTGTCCGATTAAAAATCCTTTTTCATAAATTTCTACAGAATATTTACCTGCTGCAAATTTGAATGTTTGTGCCCAGTAAGAACATACCGTTTTGGTATCATTCTGGTAATCCGGAGAAATATTATACGTGAAAGGAATTTCATTTCCGGTAGTGGCTTCTTTGAAGGTACCGCTGCCTAAGTTTTGCAATTGGATGGTTGTTCCGTCCGGAGAAATAATTCTAACGGCGATTTCTGTTTGTCCTGCAGGAGCAATTTTATTTTGAATTAAATCAAAACAGATCCTCAGTTTTTCAGCATCTTTTGCTTTGCTTACTTCGTCCTCTTTTCCTTTTTTTGTCATACGAATCGGAGTAGACTGAATGTTTGCAGTACTTAAGATAGAAGCTTTGTCGATTCTGTCTTTCATTTTCTGATTCTCATCATCCAATTGTTGTTTTCTTTGAATGGTAGTCGTTAATTCACCCGTAATGCTGTCGCGTTCCTGATATAGTGCTTTGTTAATAGTCACTAATGAGTCAATAGAAGCCTGTAAGCGAACTTTGTCACTTTCCATTTGTGCTATCATCAACTGAACATCTGCCAGCAATTTGGATTTGGTAGCATCTCCGGCTTTAAGCGTAGAAATCTGACCTAACAAAGCGTCAATTTTTGCTTTCTTAGCAGTCAATTCCTGCTCTTTTACGGTCAATAAACTGTCTAAACCTGCATTTTCAGCACGATAGCTTTCAATTTCCTGTAAAGATTCCGTGTATTTTTTGTCCAGTTCCGCTTTCAGTGATGATACGTCATCGCGTTGCTTTTCAGTTACTACAATCGTTTCTTTCGATTTCTTCAGTTTTACGTTGGTATACACCAGGCCTCCTATCAGTAAGGCTATTAGTACGATATACATCGCATGAAGTCTGTTGTTGGATCCAGAACCTCCGTTTTCAATTTCAGTCATAAGAATTATTGTTTACGTTTACGCAAATTTACTACAAATTTCTGTATACAATACGTATATTGCGTTATATAATGTGAATTAAATTTTACAAAATTCCCAATTTTAAACAGGATGTATGCTGGATAATGTCAAAATGGACGATATTTTGTTTCTCGATATTGAAACGGTTCCTAAATCTGCTAATTACAGCGATTTAGATGCCTATGAACAGGAACTATGGGAAGAAAAGAAGGGAAAACACAAAACCGAGGACGATTCAGCAGCAGATTACTACTTCAATAATGCCGGTATTTTTGCCGAATTTGGTAAAGTTATTTGTATTACCGTTGGTCGGATGTCACAAACCGGTATGTTTGAGGAATTTGAACTGAAATCCTTCTACGGTGATAATGAAAAAAAATTATTACAGGATTTTTGCATCTATCTGCAACTGGAACTCAAAAAAAGAAGAAATCTTACCCTTTGCGGTCACAATATCCGGGAGTTTGATGTGCCTTACATTTGCCGCCGTTTATTGATAAACAGTCTAAAACTACCCGAATACTTCGAAAACTTACAGACTAAAAAACCATGGGAAGCCGGTTTGCTGGATTCCATGGATTTCTGGAAATTCGGAGACTTTAAGAATTACATATCACTTAAATTACTGGCATTTTGCCTGGGAATCCCATCGCCGAAAGATGATATCTCCGGTAAAGACGTAGGAAAAGTTTACTGGCAGGAGCAAGGTTTGGAAAGAATAAAAACCTATTGCCAGAAAGATGTGCTCACCGTGGCACAAATTGTTTTAAAATTGAAAGGATTATCCTTAATTTCGGAATCGAATGTAAAAATAAACGCGTAAGATAATGGCTGAACTACTTTTAGATGTAAAAAACTTAGTAACAGAATTTAAAACAGAAAATGGTCTGGTAAAAGCGGTAGACAATGTATCGTTTCAGGTCAATAAAGGGGAAGTAATTGGTATTGTAGGGGAATCCGGCTCCGGAAAATCGGTAACCTCCTTATCTATTATGCGTTTGATACCGAATCCTCCGGGAAAAATCACCGGCGGACAAATCAACTACTACCGCGATGGAAAAACACCGATAGATTTAGTACAGATTGCAGATAACGAAATGCGTTCATATCGCGGTAATGAAATTTCTATGATCTTTCAGGAGCCGATGACCTCGCTGAATCCTGTATTTACCTGTGGTAACCAGGTGATGGAAGCCATTATGCTGCACCAGAAGATTTCTAAAAAAGAAGCAGAAGCGAAAACGCTGGATTTATTTGCACAGGTAAAACTGCCGGATCCGCAGCGCGCGCTGAACGCCTATCCGCATCAGCTTTCCGGCGGACAAAAACAACGTGTCATGATTGCGATGGCGATGAGCTGTCAGCCGAAAATATTAATCGCCGATGAACCGACCACGGCATTAGACGTAACGGTGCAAAAAACCATTCTCGAACTCATCAACGATTTGAGCAGACAAACCGGAATGTCCACTATTTTCATTACGCACGATTTAGGGGTGATAGCGGAAATTGCAGACCGTGTGGTGGTGATGTATAAAGGTAAGATTGTAGAACAGGGAACGGTGCTGGAAATTTTCTCCAACCCGAAACACCCGTATACAAAAGGCTTGCTGGCTTGCCGTCCGCCACTGGAAAAACGACTGAGCAAATTGCCCGTTATTGCGGACTTCATGGAAGAAAAAGACGGCGTGATTACAGAAAAAGCAGCCGATATGAACGCGCTGGTAGAAGCCTTTGTGGTAAGTGAAGCACAAACGAAAAAACGTTACGAAGAATTACAACAACATACTCCCATCTTACAATTAAAAGGAATACAAACCTGGTTTCCATCCAAAACAAATTTGTTTGGTAAAACACTGGATTATGTAAAAGCGGTGGATGATGTTTCCTTTGATGTGAACGAAGGAGAAACCTTAGGATTAGTAGGAGAGAGTGGCTGCGGTAAAACGACTTTAGGCAGAACAATTTTACGTCTGGTAGAACCTACCGGCGGTAAAGCCATCTTCGATGGAAAAGATATTTTCAACCTCGGACAAAAAGACCTGAAAGAATTGCGTGAACACATGCAGATTATTTTCCAGGACCCTTATTCTTCGTTGAATCCGCGTATGACCATTGGGAATGCCATTCTGGAACCGATGCAGGTACACAATAAATATAGTAATGATTCGGAGCGCAAGGACAAGGTGATAGAATTGCTGGAAAAAGTGAATATGAAACCGGAGCATTTTCAGCGTTACCCGCACGAGTTTTCCGGCGGACAACGTCAGCGTATCTGTATTGCACGTGCGTTGGCGCTGAGTCCAAAGTTTATTATTTGTGATGAATCCGTTTCTGCCTTAGACGTTTCCGTGCAGGCGCAGGTACTCAACCTGCTGATTAAACTGCGAGAAGAATTTAAGTTTACCTACATCTTCATTTCACACGATTTAAGTGTGGTGAAATTCATGAGCGACCGTATGGTGGTGATGAATAAGGGAAAGATAGAAGAGATGGGATTGGCCGATGAAATCTATAACAATCCGCAGCAGGAATACACCAAGAAACTGATTGCAGCCATTCCGAAAGGAAATGTGGAAGACATCAGAGCAAGATTTGAAAGAGTCTAGTTATGGTTCAGTAATAATTACTATCATCTGACACATATTCAAAACTTATTATAATTCCAACATTATGGCTCCTGTTTTCATGGAACAAAAAAGTAAATATGTTTTTTACTTAAACGGATTACTCCATTTCGCATCCGTGTAGACATTATTGCCCGACAATGTTTTAAGGAAAGCAATTACCGCATTCACTTCCGTAGCTGTCAGCTGAAGTTGCTGTCCGAAACCATTCGGTGTAAGTCTCGGATCCAGTCTTGTATTTCCGGGTGCCAGATTGATGGTGCCGTAATGTCCTACCACACTCTGCAGTGTAGTTAACACTCCGGTATGCATCATACTTGTATTCGGATTGCCGTTCGTTCCGGTAAGATCTCTCAAAGAAGGTGCCCTGGTATTATTAATATCTATACCGGTGCCGTTTAGGACGCCGATGATTCCGTTATTGCCTGTATTCGGGTCAATGTCAAATTCAGGAGCATTGTGGCAGCCGTTACAACCCAGTCCGCCGCTGGTACGTATACCGGAAGCGTCAAAAACAGGCGGAGTTAAAAACAAATTCTTACCATTATTTTCCTGTGCCGTAAAGTTCGGGAAAGGCTGATTGTCGTTGGCAACCTGAGTTCTGCCGGCATCATATTTAGAATCGAAAGATTGAATGCTGCGAACAAACTGCGCCAGACATTCCTGTAGTTTCTGTTCTGTTATAATGTTGTTGCCGTATACAAACAAAAATAATTCTTTATAGTAGGAGATTGCATCGAGCTTTCGGATTAAGCTGTCAATGGCAGGTCTGCCGCTCGTTCCGCTAAAGCCCATTTCTGCATGGTCCTGCACGGGTTGTGTAGTTTGCGCTTCCAGACTGGCGGCACGTTCATTCCAGAAAAACTTTGATTCCACGGCAAAGCGTGCATTCACCAGACGCATCGAATGTCTGCCTGTCATTCCGCCGAGCACACCATGACTGGCTAATGCCGTGTCACCGAAAGCAAAGGCCTGTACGTGGCAACTGTTGCAGGAGATGGTATTGTCAACGCTAAGATTCTTATCATAAAATAATACCCTGCCCAGTGTAGCTTTAGCATTTGTTATAGCATTGCTGCCGGTATTGTCTTTGCGGATATAGGCAGGAATAAACTGGTTGGCATAATTAGCCAGATTGTTGGGATCTATATTGGTACCAAAAGCGGCTTTGATGGCGTCGTAGCTGAGTTGATTTTGTTCTTCTGTTTTTGTACAGTATTGAAATACAACAGTTGTAATCAATAACGCCAGCATTACTTTTAGTTTCCTCATAGAAAATTGTTTTTACTTAGACTATAGGTTTTCGGAAAGGTTTAATCGCCCTTCTTTTATTTTGTAAATGGAATAAACGAAGAGGAAACAATTCCCATTATTTAATGAAATCTGTTTACTGTTTTTGTATCGTTAATTTTTTATTTCTCCTCAGGGAGAGAGGATTTGAGTGTTATGGGTAATTACAGTTTTTAGTAGGTATCAAATGACTAAAGGCTCTCTTTCGAAAGCCTTTAGCGGTGGTGGTACGAAGAGTTGCCTCTAAGTACCCTTTTTGTACTCATACCCACTCGCTATTCAAACGAGCGGAGGAAACAAAAAGCAGGCCTTAAAAGACCTGCCGAATAAAAAAACTTAGTTCAACTATATTTTGATAGCACAAATATACAAAATACTTATACCATATTCCTTATTACTGTCAACTAATTTCGTACTTTAGCCAAACAGGTTTTAATGACTGTGCTCTTTTTGGCTAAGGTGGTTGACAGTTGATAACATCTGTCAAGGGCAAGGCATTTACTATAGGAAATTTTGAAAAGACATCAAATTGGAAAGTGAATAGAGTGGAATAGAAATTCAATTCATCTATTATTCCATTTTAAGTTTTGGATCTAATACTGGCAATACTGCATCATGCAGAAAAGTACCTTTAAACGTATTCCACATAACGCCACGTGTAGTAGATAAAGAAATAGAATTTAGCATTACCACTATACTTTCAGGTAAATCTATTTCATTTTTTTCATTGGAAGTAACAATGTCGTTGTAGTTTTCTATATAGAATATGTTTGCAACAGTGATACCGCCTAAGTGCGTTCCTTTTTTTTCATCAAATATTATAACCCCGATTTCTATAATAACAATCTTATTTTCAGGGTTCAATTTCACCTCAGTAGTAATATCAAATTTATAGGTTTCAATTACATAGCTATCTTTTGGCAAATGCATTTCACTACCTATTAATTCAATTGCTTTAAACTGGAATGTTATTCCTGTATTTTTTTCTTTTGCTGCTTTTGGCATCTTATTTAGTATTAATTACATTTTACAAAATTTGATGATGATTTCATAGTTTGAACAGAAACTATATGATCACCACATAATATATTACCTTGTAAAGATGAATATGGTATTGAAGTGGTTTCCTTTATTCTAACCACTTCCACTTTGGTGCGATAAATTACCTTAGGCGCTTCCGGATGCGTCAAATCTGCCAGCGATACACCTAAGTGACATGCAATCTCTGTAAGCGTATCTATTGTAAAATTGTGCGTACCGCTTGTCCATTTTGATATTTCTGAAGCATTTCTATTCATCTTTTTTGCAAATGATGATGATGTATAACCTTTTGATTTAATAAGATTATAAATACGAAACGACAAATCCATTCTGTTTTCAATTTGTAATTTGCGCACTTGCGGTGTTTCTTCCAATATTTTTTTGATAATTGGATTTGCTTGCCTTTTTGTTTTATTATTCTGTGTCATTGTCTGAAAAGATTAAATTCCCTAATAATTCTTTTTCATCAGTAGAAAACCAAATTT
>JADLAJ010000083.1 GCA_020848255.1 Chitinophagales bacterium | reverse complement strand
CCGATGGATTTTATCCAAAATGATGGTTGTATTAATGAGTTACTATCCTGAAACGAGGCGTATGCCAGGAACAGCAATCCGGCAATAGCGATAAAATTATAGATGATTCTGTAATACGGAAAAAGACCGGGAAATTGCAAACGGCATTTTTCTTTCACCGCATCAGCAGCCAGTATGCTGTGTAGGGCAAAATAAGCTATCCAAGCTGCTACTATTTTTAAGAAGAACATATCTAAAGTTAGTGTGATTTTTCAATCTAAATAATTAATATTTAATAAGGTATTTTTATTTTTATTTAAGATAATATGTTCATATAACTTTTGAGATATTTTCCAACCTCGATAACCAATATAATCTTCTAATACTATATCCTTATTCGCTTTTTTAAGCATCTCATAAAATTCAAATATCTCACTATCGTCTGGATCTGTAAATTGTCTTAATGAACAATTACAACAAAAATTACACTCTCGATTCTTATCAGCATCTATCAAACAACCTAAATCCTTACAATAATTTATCGCTTCAATTACTGCATCATTATTTATGTTATAGGTGTTTGCGTACGCTTCTATAGAATCATAATTTATTAAACCTAAGATCACATTACACACTGTTAATCTGGTTCCTTTTACTCTTGGTGCACCAGAACAATATTCTGAATCTCTAACTATATATTTAGTTTCTTTCATTACGATTATATTTACTACAACCCCGCTCCCTTCTTGATTTCATCCACTACACCCGGATCCAACAGTGTTGTAATATCTCCTAAATTGCTTACATCGCGCTCAGCTATCTTACGTAAAATTCTGCGCATGATTTTGCCGCTGCGGGTTTTCGGCAAGCCTGAAACGATTTGTATCTTATCCGGTTTCGCTATCGGTGAAATGATTTTACTCACAATATTCCGTACTTCGTTTTCAAACGCGGCAATATTCAGTAAGTGCAAACTGTTATCTACGCCGGCACCTTCCGCCTGCATCGGGTCGGTATCCACCAATCCATTTTCTATGCTTTGTTTGTCTACAATCACAAATGCATAAATGCCTTGTCCTTTTATTTCATGCGGATAACCAACCACCGCGCTTTCAATCACAAACGGATGTTCGTTAATGGCATTTTCCACTTCGGCCGTTCCCAATCGGTGTCCGCTCACATTCATCACATCATCTACGCGCCCAATAATTCTGTAATAGCCGTCTTCATCTCTGCGGCAGCCATCACCGGTGAAATATAAATTATCAAACGTACCAAAATAAGCTTGTCGGCATCGCTCATGGTCGCCGTAAGTAGTGCGTATAATTCCGGGCCACGGAAACTTCATACACAGCAATCCTTCCACATTATTTTCTTTGAGCTCCACGCCTTGTGCATCCACCAAAACAGGTTGCACTCCCGGCAATGGCAAGGTCGCAAATGTAGGTTTTGTTGGTGTTACAAATGCAATCGGAGAAATAAGAATACCGCCTGTTTCCGTTTGCCACCACGTATCTACTACCGGACATTTTTCTTTGCCGATATGGTCGTGGTACCAGAACCAGGCTTCTTCATTAATCGGCTCTCCTACCGAGCCAATCACTTTCAAAGAATCTAATTTGTATGGCGTGACGAAATCCAAACCCGATGCCATTAACGAACGAATCGCCGTTGGTGCGGTATAGAATTTTGTTACCTGCAATTTATCGCTGGTTGCCCCGAAACGGCCTGCATCCGGATAGGTCGGAATCCCTTCAAACATTACGGTTGTAGCGCCATTCAATAATGGTCCGTACACGATATACGAATGTCCGGTAATCCAGCCGATATCGGCAGTACACCAGAACACATCGTCCGCTTCGTATTGAAAAACATTTAAAAAAGTATAGTAGGTATACACCATATAGCCGGCGCAGGAATGCACCACACCCTTAGGTTTTCCGGTACTTCCGGATGTGTAAAGAATAAATAAAGGATCTTCGCTGTCCATTTCCACCGCTTCAAACTCTTTGGCGGCCTTCGTCATTTCGCTGTGCCACCACACGTCTCTTCCGAGCTGCATATTAATATCCTGTCCGGTTCGTTTGTACACGATTACTTTGTGAATAGATGGCGCTGATTGCAGCGCTTCATCACAGATTTCTTTCAGTCCAACGGTTTTATTACCGCGATACAAACCATCCGCCGTCACCAGCACCTTACATTCAGAATCATTGATTCTGTCGGATAAGGACTGTGAAGAAAATCCTGCAAACACCACAGAGTGAATAGCGCCGACACGCGCGCAGGCCAATACTGCGATGGCCAGTTCAGGAATCATCGGCATATACAGGCAAACCCGATCGCCTTTTTCGATGCCGTTGTTTTGCAGCACATTCGAAAATCGGCAAACCTCTGCATGCAGTTCATTGTAGGTCAGCGTTCGGTTGGGTTCGTTCGCATCGTTGCTTTCCCAGATGATGGCTGCTTTATCGCCGTTTGATTCCAGATGACGGTCTATGCAATTTTCTGTGATGTTTAATTTTCCGTTTAAAAACCATTTTACATTCGGTTCTTTAAAATTCCAGTCGAGCACTTTATCCCAGGTTTGTCTCCATTCAAAAGAATCCGCAATTTCCATCCAGAATTGTTCAGGTTGTTCTATGCTTCTTTTATAGGTTTCTGTGTATTGTTCGAATGAGGTGATTTTGTGTTGCATGTGTTAGTGATAAGTAGTAAGTAATAAGAAGTAAGATATGAAAAATATTTTACCTTATTTAATAAGTATCAATAATCTTATTAATATAAATTGCATTTTTAAAATAAAACTATTAACTTTAATAAATTTAAAAAATGAGAACAATAATTTTACTTAGTATTATCATATCTTTTATCTCTTGTAAGAAGAATGAAGAATTGAATGTTGCTCCAATAGACAATCAAAATAACAATACAAATTGGTCAATTGATTCTCTTCCTATTGATTTTGTTCCACCATATTTTAGCTCTGACACATTAGAATCTCCTGCTTCAGATTATGTCAATATAAATTGCATTGAACGTATTCAACCTCAAGGTGGCGATTATGACACTAATACTATAAATACTAATAACAAAATTAGCCGAATACAATATCTGATGCAGCGAAATAATTTAGATTTTACAAAATGGCTGTATTTTAATTATGATTATTATTCAATAAGAGGCATTCAGTTTTATAATAACTTACCTGTCTATACAAGTAATGTTGTTTATATCTTTGACAATAATGATAATTTGCAATTTACAAATAATCTTTCATTAGTTTCGTCAATATCTTTAGATACAACTCCATCGCTAACATTAGATTATTTATTAAATCTCTACAATTATTCACTATCAAAAGATATGACATATAATCGACTTAGAATTAATTGTATTACTGCAGAGTTTGGGTATTATAACATTAATGCAGGATATAGTTATGCTCGAATAAATATGCAAAAAGTATGGAAACTTTTCCCCAAAGGCAAACAATATAGTACTCAATACCCTGTATTATTTGTAAATGACACAAATGGCAAAAGAATATCATATTTTAACGGAACTGTAAGGTAATTCTTAATTAACACATTTAGATTAAAAGTTTCTTTGAATTATTGCTATTATAGTAGTATGCAATTGGGTAGACTAAGCAATATTGAATAGGTAGATTTCAGTTTACCAAAAGACCATCGATTTGCATCCTACAGATTACGCTCGATTAGATGAATGGACAACTCGCATTACAGAATGGATAAACATGGGTTTGGAAAGACTCTATTTTTTCGTTCACACTCCAGAAAAAGCACTCTGTCCTGAATTAGCTTATTATTTTATTCAGGAATTAAATAAAAAAGCAGGAACCAATATCCGACCACCCAAACCGTTAATTGACCGAAGTCAGCAAGATTTGTTTGGATAAAATATTTACCTTTGATACATTAAATAAAAGAACAGTTATGCACCGAATTTCATTTTTATTTTTTCTGTGCAAAAAAGCAACAAGCAATCACTGATTTAAACTTATAACATGTCGAATACTTCACGGGTTGATACCACTATGTTTGACGGAGAACACTATCTCGGTAAACCGGCCGACTTTACGGATGTCATTATTTCACGCAGAGTGAATCTGGTGAATCAGATTCCGGATTTCACAAATACCAATTTAGAACTGCTGGAAATAGGTTGTGGTAACGGGGCTTCCATGTTTCTATTGTCGGATAAATTCAAATCCTGTTTCGGTGTGGAGATAAACGACGACCATCAGCCTGCTTTTGAAAATTATAAAAAAGAACATCAGATAAGCAACTGCAGTTTTCAGGTATTTAATGTAGAGCAGGAAAAACTGAATCAGCAGTATGACCGCTTAATCAGCTTTGAAGTGATAGAACACCTGACGAGTGACTCTTATGTTCAGAATTATTACAAAGCTTTAAAAACAGGCGGACTGGCGGCTATTTCTGTTCCAAACAAATGGTGGATTTTTGAAACACATGGTGCACGATTACCCTTGCTGCCCTGGAACCGAGTGCCTTTCTTTTCCTGGCTACCAAGATTTATCCATGAGCGATTTGCAAATGCGAGAATCTATACCAAATCCCGCATCCGAAACGTAATGGAAGCTGCCGGATTTGAAGTGCTTTCCATACAATACATTACTGCACCGATGGATGTACTGAAAGACGGATGGCTGAAACGATTTGTCTTAAAACATATCTTCAATACGGAAACCACCAGTATCCCATTTTTGTCTACTTCCATTTTTGTCGTCGCCAGAAAAAACAATGACTAACAAAGAGCGCTACCGGAAATTTTGTGCAACGCATGCCGTTGTACCCGTATTTTCGAATCCGTTCTTGCTGGATGCTGTGGCAGAAAACTGGGATGTTGTTTTTATAAGTGAAAGTGAGAGTGAAAATGAAAGTAGAATTATAGCAGCATTACCATATTGCTGGAAAGGCAATTTATTTACCAAACGTATTTATTTGCCGGATGTAAGTTTTTATCAGTCTGTTTTATTTTTTACGGATGTTGATAAAAACAGGAAGCAGATACTTACAGAACAATTGGTACAACAGCTTCCCAAAACTGTAAAATCTTATTTTAAATTTTTACCGGAACATACTGCACTAAGTTTGGTAAAATCGGGTTTTGAAAAAGAAACTTATGAAACTTACACCATACAAAAAGATCAGGCACTTACTTTAAGCACCAATCATAAACGCAATGTACAGAAAGCAACTAAATTAAATTACACCATTTTAGAAAGTAAAAATACAGAACGGTCTTTTGCATTGCTCACATCAACTTTTATTCGCCAGAAAATAAAAACAAAAATTTCACTTATGGAATTTGAGAAGATAAATACGCTGGCAAAAAAACACCACGCAGGAAATACGTTTGACTGTCTGGATGAGCATAAAAATTTATTGGCTTCCGCATTTGTTGTTGAGGATACGGATAGTGTATATTACTTATTTGGTGGTTATGACACAGCGTTTAAAAACTCAGGTGCTATGACATTCCTGCTTCATCACATCATTCAGGATGCACAACAACGAAATCTGGATTTCAATTTCTGCGGCAGCTCCAAGAAAAGCATCGCGGCTTATTTTGAAGGGTTTGGTGCAACTAAAACGGAAATCAGCATCTGGAAGAAATCAATACTTTAAACTATCAAATACTACGTATCATTTCTTTTATTTCCGACAACTTTGCTGCTTTAAACTTCAATTCGACATCCATATCACCTTTAGCATTAATTTCCTGCTTTGCGTATAAAGGCGTCGATTGATTGTCCAATCCTATTGCCACAACAATAATCTGCTTGTTTTTAGGCAACCTTATGGTATGCTTTCCGTTCATGGATAATGGAATAGAAATCTGACTATTAATATCCTTCATTACTGCAAAAACATTCTTGTCTTTCAGATTATAATTTGGAATTTGCAATGTAAATATTTCATCCGGTTTGTAATTATAAAAACGGTCACAATTAATCCAACCGAAATTTGACAGGGATGCCTGATAAAAGACTTTAAAATTAGACGGATTAAACATACCCAGTTTTGTTTGTTCTGCTATCAGGGTGTCAACTGCTTTTTCAACATGATTCCATACTACCAGATCTCTTCTCATCATCATATTAAAATGCTGATTATACATACTAGGATAAACAATATTATCATAATCGCTAGATGCATATTTATCAAAAAGCAGATACGGAAAATCTTTAGCACAAACCGCTTTCAATTTTTTATAACCGGAAGAATAGATATCCAGATAATATCTGTCCAGATCTTTTAATCGGGCCATTCTGTTACATTGAAATAAAATATCCGAAAAGACATCGTAAGTGTATAAGGATTTATTCTGCAACCTGAACAGAATACTATTCTTTGCCACCTCAAAACTTCTCATAAATGCATTTTCGTACAAAGCCAGCCGAAAAGAATCCAACTCTCTTACTTTTGAAACTACTGAATCCCTATATACTAAAAAGCTTTTTTCACATTGCGCCATCCTGGACTTCAGCGTTGCTGTATCTGACTTATATTGTGTCAATTTCAATTCATACTTTTCCTGTTGTTTTTTATATGCCTCTGCATCTTTATCAAACTGCACATGCATCAGCATTTGTCTTTTTTCCTTTGATAAAAACATCCTCTGAAAGAGCGGCAATTTATATTTTGAATCTGTCAGCCTGGGTTCATATGGCTTTGAAGGCTTGTAAGGTTTTTGGGGATATGCTGGCCTTACCGGAAGTTGCAAGACATAATTTCTTAAAAATGAGTCCATCTCATTCTGAAGATGCCAGTTCTTTATCAATTCTGCATCCAGTCGCAAATAAGGTACTTCCCCTTTAAAGGTTGATACTTTCTGAAAAGGTTGATTGGTATTTTCCCATCTTACCAAACCATCAGTTTTGCTGCTTACCGGAGTATACACCTTCATGTCATTTTTTACACTGCTGTTATTTATCTGAACGGTATATTCTATATTCTCTTTCATCATTAATTCTACATCGGTATTATATGCAGTCAGTTTATACATACCACCTGTCTCCAAAAAACCATCCTTGCTCTCTGTCAACACATTACTAAATATACCCTGCGTCACATTTGTCACTTCCGTCAACACAATTTTTATATTGGAATAATCTATTTTTTTATTTCCATTTGTTTTAAAACAGTATGGAGGAAATATAAATTTTATTCCGTTTTTCCCTTGTACGGAATTTTCTTTTGTATTATCCAGATAAAAAACTTGCTCCGGATTACCATTGATTTCTTTTACAATATCTGTCGCGGTATTGATATCAAACAAACGTAATGTAACTTCGACTCTTCTGTTTTTACTTTTATTCAGTTCTGTCGTATTTTTTGCAACAGGATTATCCTCGCCTTTAAAATTTTTATCAATCAGAACTTCCGGAAGCCCGTTTTTAACCAGCAGTGCCGAAACAAAATCAGCTCTTCGTTTCGACAAACCAATATTATAATCGCTTGCACCGTCTGCATCTGTATAGCCCACAATATAGATTTCCTTGTACTGCTTATATTCTGGCAGATGCTGAATAAACGCCTGTATTTCGCTATACTGAATCTGATTTAAGGTATCAATATCAGAATCAAAATAAAAGGTGGATTTTACGTCTCTGAAAGCAAATAAATGGCATTGTGTTACTACTAACACGATAGTTATTAAACGTTTCATAAGATGGTTGATTTATTTCTTTAAACGAAACAACGTTTAATATATTGTACAGACGAAGAAAAATTTAATACAACAACCTTGCTTTTACCTTACGAAGGTATTGCATTCCATTACTGTTTATCACTTCGCGTTTGGCAACTTTCATGCGTTTAAACATACTGAAAACGCTTTTAAAATAAAGGCTTATGGCAAATTTTGATTTGTATAAAAAATAGCCGCTCCAGAATATAAAATGAGAGATGACATACAACATTGGCAAATGCTTATATACAACAATCATCTTATTTTCAAAAAAACGAGCTTGCGTAATATTGCCGGGTTCTCTGCCGTTTGGGTTTTGTTTATGTATCGCTAAAATGTCTTTTGTAAAAAGAATAGAATAACCTGCTTTTACCGTAGCATAACTTAAATCATATTCTTCCATGCCATAGAAAAAATCTTCCTGATAATACCCGGTCTGCTCTATCAATGATTTTGGAAATACATGTCCGTATCCAAAAAATAAATTATAAAAAACTTCCTGTTTTCCTTCAATCAGCTTTGGATCTTTCAACGGCATATCAAACTTTCCACTGAACGGATTTTGCCCTAAGAAACCTATGATGGCGAGTTTTTCGTTTTCGTATTTTTTATACAAATCCAATACTTTCTGAATAACATCTTTATTCGCTATTTCTGAATCATCATCCATGAATAACAGATATTTTCCTGTAGCTTTCTTAATGCATAGATTACGACCACCGGCAACGCCTAAGTTTTCAGGGTGATTGATATACTGAATGAAATTTCTTTCTTCTGCTGAAAGCGTATTCAGATAATTCTGAAAAACTGAATAGTCCTGCGAAGAACCGTTATTCAATACAACTATTTCTTTTGTCCAGCCAAATACATTATCCAATTGCAATACATTCTTAACTGCATCAATCGTGTCTTCTGCACGATTGAAACTAATAATCAGAAAAGAAAAAATACTATCCATGTTTAAGCTGTCAAGGTTGTTTCGTTCTGTTTTTTATTGCGGAAAAACACAAACAACAAACCGGCAATCAGCAAGTAAAACAAGGCGTTACCCAACAATAATACATTATTGGTGATGGCGTATAATTTTGGCTTAAATTCAAAAGTTAGTTTATGTTCACCTGCATTCACTTTCATTCCACGTAATATGTAATTGACACGAATATGGTCGGCTGGTTTTCCATCAACATAAGAAATCCAATCTTCGTTTGGTCTGTAAATCACTTCAGAAAACACGACAAACTCATTCGCTGAAGATTTAAACGAATATTCCAGTTTCATCGGATCTTTAGTATCTATTTGTTTTATATAGCGTGTTTCATTTTGTGCGGATGAATCTGCATTTGGAACTGCATCTTTCAGGTATATGTCAAACTCTTTGTTTACAATCGCAGTTTGAGCGGGATTAATATCACGCACTTTCAGAATCTCCTCTTCCGGTGTGCTTACCTTTTCCAGATTATTAACAAACCATGCATTTCCTAAAGCATATGGATTTTGCATGACGCCATTCGCTTCCGGAGATTGTTTCAGGTATTTAGTATTCAGCATATTCAGGAAATTTGCTTTCGCAAATCCTATTTTATTGATAAGCTGGAAATCATAACTCAAGCCATATTCGATGACATCTTGATAGCGGCGCAATTTTGCAGGGCTATAACCCCCAATGGTTTTATGATAGTACGCAGGATTAGCACTGTTGAATATATCCACGGTAAAGTCAGCCATTCTTGCACCATCTTTGTTTTGTGCTAAAATAGCTGCATCTGCAGGAGTTTGCGGAAAAGTATTCGCTTCTATTGCAGATTTTTCTTCAAAATCATTATCGTTTAAATAACGCTTGCTTACTGACCAGAAATCTGCCAGTATTAGTAAGGATAACGCAATTGAAATATACGTTGGATATTTTACTTTACCTGAAGCAAAAGCTAATAACAATGCTGCTGCCAAAGCAACAAACAACAAAGAACGAATAGCATCAGAACGCATAGCAGATGCGCGATCACTTTTTAAAGATGAATAAATATCGTTGGCAAAAGTTTGATCACCGGTCATTTCTGTCAATTGTTCTTTAAACTGATCATCGGTTGATTTTCCATTACTTACTGCTTTTGACTGAAACGAAAATACACTGCCTAAAACAATAAAGAAAACTAATAAACCACCAACAATACCACCGGATAACTTTAAAGTTTTCAATCTGTCTGCCTTATTGGTAACCGTATCATCAAAAAAATCTTTTAAGCCTAATACACCTAATGTCACCATCAGAATTTCTGTTAATGCGAGAATCATGGTTGGTGCACGGAACTTATTAAAGCCCGGTAAAAAATCGTATAAAACTCTGTAAAACACTTCAAGATTTTTTCCTAAAGCGATTAATATGGTGAATACAATACTGCCGACAATCCACCATTTTAAATTTCCTTTGTAGGCAAACAAACCAAACACAAACAGAAACAATACGATGGCACCCAGATAAATTGGTCCCTGTACAAAAGGTTCGCTACCCCAGTACAATGGCATTCGTTGCACAAATTGCCCTGCCTGTTGAGGCGAAACACCTTTAGATGATAATGTTTTGTAGACATCAGAGTTTTCATCCAATCCTGCAGCGGAAGAACCACCAACAAAATTTGGAACAAACAAACTGCCTAATTCTTCGAAACCTAAACTCCAGTTGGTGGCATAATCAAACCCGACTCCTTTTTCATTTTCAACAGATGCTTTTTTACCGGCATCTACTGACGGATTCATTTTAGCAGTGTTTAAAATATCGCCACCACGTGTGGTATCTTTTGAAAAGTCGTTAATCAGGTAATTATCAAAGTTCATCATACCGGATATGACAAGTGCAATTATGAGAGAAGAACCTGCAATCAGCGCATGTTTTACTTCACCTTTTAAACTATTGGTTATCACTTCATACATTCCGTATAAACCAATAAGGATAAAACTATAATAGGCTATTTGTACATGACGCTGAGCAATAATTTCAAAAGAAAAGATCATAAATAATATAAGACCCCATATATAATTTTTTTTAAAAGTAAGCCATGTGGCAGCAAACAATGGTAAAAACATAGCAATCGTATTCACTTTTGTTATGTGACCGGCATCTAGACTTATAAAATTGTAGCTACAAAAACCAATCGCAATGGATCCTAAAAAAGCATAAGATACATTTTTAATCAATACATAAAGACCTATAAAAGAGCATATAAGGAGCAAGAATATTTCTAAGGCCGGATCGGGAATTTTTCTAATTATACTGTATGCAATAGTTAGCGGTGAAAATTTTAATAATTTTGAAAATTCCAGACCACCCATCATATAAGCTGGCATACCACTGAACATCCGTGAAGACCACATGGTAACATGTCCTTCTGTTGCTTTGAGATCGGCACTTTCTTTATTGATAGCAATATATTGGTTGCTATCATGTGTAGACAATTGCATTCCTTCAATTAGGGGTTTGCAATATAAAAATGCAAGTATCACAAATAGTAATATAACTGCAGATATAAGAATCTTATTTGACAAATTAAAGGCTGCGTTTCCTTCGTTTGGTTTCTTAGTTGGCTGCATACCAGATTGCTTTTGACCAGATGCAGTTGATTTAAGCGGTTGCTTTTTTGACATTTTATGCTAATTTATGTTGCTAAATTACAATTTTATCCATTCTGAAGGATAGATATCTTTTGAATTAATAGATGAATCTTCAAACCATTTTGACGGTGCTATTACTATTTTATCCTGATTATCATTCAGCCAGGCAGCCCACCAGCTAAAGGTACTGTTACAAATAATATTATGACTGCATAATGACATCAGGTGCATATCCAGATGACTTGTTTCCGGTGCAGTATTTTCATCTACTATTTCAAATGGAAAATCTATATTAAAATTTTCTTTGGTCCATTTTAAATCATCTGTAAAAACAAAGAATACCGGAGCATCTATTTTAGATGCAATGAAACTGACTGCTTTATAATAATAATTCAAAGATGTAACACCATGTTTATTTAAATTCTTTTTATTTAATAAATAATCACCGCGACGAATATGAAGTGAAACTGCATTACAACTCTCAATTTTATTTTTAAAGTGTAAATTTTTTCCGCTCAATTTATCTTTGAACTTTAATTCATTTCGAATAAGGTTTTCAATATTTTTAAAATATTTTTCTGTTTGAAAATGCCCATCTAAATAAGTATTATCTGGCTGTTTTAGTAATGCTGCATCAAATTCGAAAGATTTTTCTTTGAAATAATTATATTTTATTTTACTTATTGCAATATTAAAATAGAAATTAGCTTTTGCAAAAGGGTAGAGATACTTATGGGTAAAAACAGGCTTATTGATTACAGCATCTGTTGTAAAAATATCAAGTTCGAACTTTCTGTACGTTGCAAGTTGCTTTGATTGTAATTTACTTTGCAATGAAATTAAATCCAATAACAAATTGGTATTGTTTACTACAGACAATGCTCTACCTGTGGCATATTGAAACATCTGATTTCCTAATCCTCCATTTAACGCTACTCGTATCATTACATTACTTTATAAAAATATGGTTTATTGCTAATAATTTTTGGTATAAACATGGTCACACGCAAAATATTATGAAAATAATTTACAACCTGTTTAAAATTATATTTAGCAGAGAAAATTGCCCCAAATAATAAAACTGGTATTTCTATTACATAAAAAATATAAACAAGAAACATTGACATTATCGAGTATTGTTTTCTAATTCTTAATAAATTAGAGAGCATTAACTGCCGGCCTTTTACGGTCCAGTATTCGTAATAATTTTGTTCATTCCCTGCGCTTGTATTTTTTGTTGTTCCTCCTTCTAAGTGTATTACCTTAAGGTCTGTATATACGACAATCTTACCTGCATTTTTTAATCTGCTGCACCATTCTATTTCTTCAGAAAACAGAAAAAAGTCTTCATCCATCACTCCTGTTTTATCAAGTACTGATTTGCGAACGAGCATAAATGCACCACTGATCCAGTCTACATTATTTATAACATCAGAGGCTTTAATACTTGGCTTCCTTAGTTTTAATAATTTACCAATTCCTTTAACAACATAATTTAAAACCGGCAATGTAAGCAAGACATTTAAGCCTCCATAAACAAAATAATTACCGGCATTTTGTGCTGTGTAATCCGTATACAATAATTGCACGCTTGCCGCCGCCACTGAATCATCCTGACTAATATACAATACAATTTTATCTAATGCGTTTTCCAGCATTAAAGTATCGCTGTTTAACAATAACACATACTCACCCGCAGCAGCTTTTATTCCAGCATTATTGGCACGTGAAAATCCTGCATTATAATTCAGCTGAATCCATTGTACGTTTGGATATTTATTCTGAATTTTAAACTGACTATTATCCTGTGAATCATTATCCACAATTATAACTTCAAAGGAAACGACTTTAGTCTGTTCATAGATTGTATTTAAACAATCCAGAATCAGTTCAGGTGTCTTATAATTAACTATAATAACAGATACGTTGACCATTACTTTTTTCTACTTTATAAAAATATAACAATTCAACTTAAACTTAACGCTATTTATTTCTTAAAACCTTTTTCTGAAGGTGTTTTGTATTAACACAAATGGTGCTGTAACAATGCCTTTTATAATTTCTTTAAAAAATTCGGGATTATTTCCATACACTTTTGTGTTTACCTTAATGTGCTTTATAATGTCATAAAACTTAAATCGGCACAACAACTCGTATACAATTTTAGATGTTGTTTTAAAATGCAGTGGCACCTGTTGGTTATATTTTTGTCTGGCTGAAGGAAAATCGATTAATGCCTCTTGTACACACTGTACTATTTTTACATGATTAAAATCAAAAAGTTCCACTACTTTCTCCACGGGCAAATGAAACCGCTCAAAATCCCTTGAAATCGGATTCACCCAGGTGGCATCAGGATTAAGAATTTGCACCATCGGCAATAATTTAGCGGCAGATGAAGTGCTTATCCAGGTGATACCGGACGAACATCCCAGCAACAT
>JADLAJ010000082.1 GCA_020848255.1 Chitinophagales bacterium | reverse complement strand
AAGGGAAACTTTCGGAAGCACAAGAAATAACTTTTCAGCAATTAATGGAAACGGATGCGGATTTTGCCGAAGAAGTACGCTATCAGGAAAATGTAAAAAAAGCAATTACACTCAACGAAAGAAAGCAACTAAAAGCAAGATTGCAATCTTTTGAAACAGAGAAAAAAACGACTGGCAGTTTCACTAAATGGCTAGCTGCAGCTTCTATAGCATTAGTGATGATTAGTACTTACTGGTACTTCAATCAAACACCAGACCATAATTCTCTGTATGCTGCTTATTACCAAGCGTATCCGAATGTCATTGCACCTACCGTAAGAAGTGAAACCAAAAACGACCTACAATCGCAGGCTTTTTATGCTTACGATAATGGTGATTATAAAAAATCTGCTGCCTTATTTTCTGAAATACATGCTTCACAAAATGAAGAATATGCTGTTTTTTATGCGGCATTATCCTTAATGGAAGACAATAAACACGAAGAAGCGATAAAATTATTTGATACTTTTAAGTCAAATACGAAAAGTCGGTTCAGTATCTATGCAGAATGGTATGAAGCTTTGTGTTATTTAAAAGTAAACAATAAACCAGCTGCAATAAAATTATTAAAACAAATAGCCAATGAAAAAAATCCGCAACAGGAAACCGCTCAGCGATTGTTAAAGGAATTAAACTAACTTTCTCTTCCGCAAAATAAAAAACAACATTAGCAAGCTTGATGCTACTAAACTATACATCCACCAATTATTTGTAGAAACTATCGGCGACATATTTCCATTTACCACGAAACCAGCCCAATAATACGGATGTTGTTTCAACGGATTTTTCTTCACAAAAATTCTTTTAGCATTGGACAATGCTTCATCTTTTGATTGACCTTTTTTGAGGTGTTCATAGAACAACACCATAATTTCTGCGGTTTCCCTGTCAGGCACCTGCCACAGACTGTATACTGACGATTGCACACCTGCATATGCTAATGCTCTCGAAATGCTCATTACGCCTTCTCCGGATTTTAATGTCCCATTCCCTGCATCGCAGGCACTCAGCACCGCCATCTTTGCAGGAAAATCCATTCCATACAACTCCGAGAAATACAGCTTTTCATCATTAGCAAACACCAGACATGACTGATTAAAATCAGATTCGTTCAACAAAGAATGCATAGAAAAATGGAATAATCCGTATTCATCAATAGCATTTAAAAACTGTTGTTTGGTAGCTGCCTTGTTAGAATAGCATGTTCCTTTAAACAATGCGGCTACTTCTTTAGCTTCTTTTTTTGCAAATTTCAAATCTGTCAATCGAACTCGTTTTTCGTTATCAGAATGATAATTATAATCCGGTGAAAATGCGATTAACTTGTTGTTTTCTACCTTAATGGAATTACTCCTGTTAAACAACCATATTGGCAGCGAATAATCGTAGGACAACACCTGCTGTTGCATTAAAAACGCTGATTTATCGTTGTCATATAACAATTCAAATGGCAAATAATTTAAAAATCCATCCGGTATGACAATCAGTTTTTCTGAAGATGTAGCCAGTGCAAGGTTTTCAAACAACACGGCAGCAGAAGCTACATAATCCTCTTGAATAGACTTAATAGAAGACAGCAATATTTCTACCTGTTGCTTTATTTGTGCAGTCTTCCCGAGTTTCACTATCTCTATATCATCCGAACGAAGAAACACACCGAATACATCATTTGACAAAGTGTAATATTTTATAATCACTTCATCTTTTGCAATAGATTGCATCACCTGTTGTATATCGAAATTTTGCACAGAGGTTTTCTCCAATTCCTGATATGTCTTGCTGGTTTTATGCATCAACTCACTGATGCGTTTTTCTATGGCAGCTGTTTTCGTTTCATTTTGTACAACATCTTTACTATTAGCAGGTTGCTGATTTTTATAAAACGCCAACTCATCCTTTAAGTCTTTTATTTCGAGTACGAGTTGATTATTTTTATTATCGCTATAATGTATTTTCCTTAAAAATTCTCTCAGCAAGTGTTGTGAAGCATTTCGCTCGATGGTGTTTAGTAATGAAATCTTATCCTTCAAGGTGATTGACATCAAAGCTGAAATATTCAGCAACCCTTCTGTTATGTCCGACTGATAATTATTGAGTTCTTCATTATACTCACCTTTCAGGTAATAATCTTTAAACAAGGCTGCACTAATGGAGTATAAATTAAAGGAAGTAGTTAAAAATTGATTGTCATGTGTGCGTTTATATTCATTAAAATAGAGCTGACCGCTTTTAATAAACAATCCGATAAAATGCGATGAAACCAAATCTTTCACATCACTAAATTGAATAGCATGAATTGATTTTTTATTTTTAGTTAATTCAAAAACCAATTGTTCGATACTACTATTCACCAAAATGATAGCTTCTGAATTTTTATTAATATCTGCTAAGATGCCTGCTTTTACTATTGGTATATTATACTTATTGAAAGTAAAATTAGTAGCTACTGTATTTCCCTGAGCAAGTTCAATATAATGCAAGGCTTTTTCGGGTTGCTGAATGGCTGCATACGCTAAAGCAATTTGGGTATGCAAATCCTGTAAAAAATCCTGATTATTGTATTGCTTTGCAATTGTTATCGCCCTGCTACATACAGCAATAACTTCCGTAAATTTTTTTTCTTCGTAATAATAGTTTGCAATTTCCTGAATGCTTCCAATCAGGTAACGCAAATTCTCTTTACGTGAGAATGGTATATTTTTATCCTTTAAAATCTCTTCCACCAGTTTCTCCGCTTTTTCGGGCACATTGGAGACTAAGTGAATTCTGATATTACTAAGAATGTAAGTTAGTTTATGTTTTAAATACTGTTCACTATCTGATTTCTCTGATGGATTGAATTTTTTAAAAAAATGGTATTTCAATTTATCATTTGCCCATTTAGCCTTTTCATAATCGCCGTATTTTATGTATTGGTAGGTAAGATTATTATACACTGTTATTAAATAGCCTTT